>CAZXVN010000053.1:0-22809 GCA_964643945.1 uncultured Lentisphaeraceae bacterium
CGCGCTATTTCTTACTTCTCAAAAAACTTGCTTGTACGCTGCGCGCCGACCGCCCCACGGCAGGTCGATGACCCGCCCACCGGCTATCCCCTCGCCCCCGCCATCTATAGAAAAGTGTCAACTGGGCATTGAAGCATGCCCTAATTTTATCTTGAATTGCCCCATCGGAATAGCCCTGATTAGGCCTTCAGCAGCGCGTTGACCTTCGTCATCACCGCGAAGGCGTCCGCCACGTAGACCACGTCGGCTTTGCCCTGCGCCCACCCGCAGTTGGGATCCAGGTTGACCGCGCGGCGCTCGTTGACGAAGCGCCAACCCACCGCATGCGGCTCTTCGCCGTGACAGCAGGTCGAAAGCCCTTTCGGATGGCGCGGCGTGGAGCCGGTCTGGCCCACCTGGTTCATGTGCGACATGAAACTCAGCGTCGCCTGACCCTCACTCTGAATATCCACCAGCGACTTGCTGCTGCCGAGCGAGGCCTTGGCCGAACGCAAGAACCCTTGGATCAGCACACTCGCATCACCGATATGGGCCTGGCCGTCTTTCTGTTTCTTGGTCCAGCCCGCGCCCGCCACGAAAAGCAGCGCCGCGTCCGGGCGGATGGTCTGCGCGTCCGCCGCCGGCGACTGGATCCCCGTCACCGTCGTGCGCTGATCCTCCGCCGTGAAAGCCACCCCCACAGCCTGCGCGTGGGCCGCGCCCGCCGTGCCCTGCCACGCCGGGCTGACGCCGCCGTCCACCAGCAGCAGCCAGGGCCGCGCCACACGGCTGAAGGTGCCGAGCATGCGCTGCCGGTAGAACCAGCGCTGCGCGTGAACCGCGCCACCCGCGCCGCAGACCGCGACGATGTGGGTGTCGATCTGTGCGCCCACGCGGTGCGCCGCGCCCGGCAGGCAGCGTGCAAAACGCGTCGTGTTCGGCGCCAGCACGATCTCCGCGCCGGCGGACCGGATCAGCGCGGCCGCGGCCGCCGCATCGGTGGCATACCGCGGCTGGGCGACCGCCTCGTCGCCGACCGTCAGAAACGCCGCAGCGCCGCAGCCCGCAACCGCATCGGCCGCCTCCGCCGCGCCCGCGCCGAGCACGCCGACGCTCAGCGAGCCCCCCATCTGCGCAGTCAGGTTCAGCGCTGTCGCCAGAGTCTCCCGCGCGTCTTTGGGCAAGGAACCGTCGGCTTGTGTGTGTAACAATGCAAAAATCTTCATCAACAGCCTCTCTCTCATAACGGGTGAGCGCTTTTCCGCCCCTACTTCTTGATCCACTCCACGATCTCGCGTGCGATCTCGTCCGCAGTCGCATCTTTGACGATGCGGGTCTGGCGCTTCTGCGCCGGGATCTCGGCCTTCTCGTAAGCGATGCCGCCTACGCCGACTGCGGCGGGTTTGGCCTTCTGCAGCGCAGGCATCACGCCGCGCATGTTGGCCATGCCGACCTGGGGATTGTTGGGCGGCTCGGGCAGGTTGCCCGTGGCCCACGCCAGCACCGCCGGCGCGCCCTTGCAGGCCGAGGCCAGGTACTGCCCCCCCTCGATGCGCTCCAGAACCGAAAAAGATCCGTCCGCTTGAACCTGGATCTCGTCCACACCCACAAATTGGTCGCGGATGCCCATGCGCTCGCCGACAAGCTGCAGGGTCACGCTCGCGTCGCGCGAGGCCGAGGCGCAGCCGCCGAAGACCAGCAGGCGGCTCTTGTCCAAGCCGGGAATCACGCCGATGGCCTCGGCCAGGACCGCCGCCACGCCGTGCGCATCGGTGAACCCGCTGGCGCTGCCGTCAATCGCGATGAACTCGAAGGGGACTTTCTGCGCCACGGTCATCATGAGCTGTTGCAGCTTGGCCTTGGGGCCGACGCTCACGAGCCACACCTTGCTGCCCGCCACCTGCCTGGCCAGATTCGCGGCTTCAAACAGCGCGTGCGCCGCCCACGGATCCAACACGGAAGGCAACATGGTTTCGTTCTTCAGGCCCGGCCCCTGCGAGGTCGTCACGGGCTCGAGCGTCTGCAGCGGATCAGGCACGAGGCTGCCGCACACGACAATTTGGAATCCGTTCGTCATTCTGTTCTCCTTAGTTTTCGTTGGAGTGGAGGCCGCCGGAGCCGGCGCCGAACTCGACGTTGGCGCGCTCGCGGTCTTCGGGCAGGGCCTTGGAGCAGCTCCAGATGCAGGCGCCGCAGTGGATGCACTTCTCGCGGTCGAACTCGGGCGGCGCCCCCTCTTCGCCCGGCATCAGCGCCTGGGCGGAGCAGATCTCGATGCAGGTGCGCTCGGTGCAGGCGGCGCACAGCGCAGGGTTCGCGAAGGTCACATGATCGGCAAACCCGCCCGCCGCCTGAACCTTGCCGCCCTTGAAGAGCACGTCTTGGTGCGACATGAGCAGCGTGCCGTCGAACGGGATCTCGGGCCAGCCCGCCAGCGTCATGAGCGCGTCGTGCAGCGGCTGCTTCGCCTGGGCGCAGGCCGCGACCGCTTCGCCGAGTTTTTCCGGCGCGATGCGGCCTGCGCACCGGCTTGCGAGCGTCGGGATGCGGGATGCGGGCGGGCATGATTGGACCGAAAGGTTCAGCGCGCCGCGGGTGAGGCCGGTCACGCCCGTGCCCATCAGCCCCAACAGGAAGCTTTTCTGGAACCCGTCGCGCGCCTTCTTGGCCACCTGCAGTTCCTGGTCGAGCGCATCCGCACGCCGCCGCCGGACATAGGCCGCGTTGAGCGTCCCTTGGGTAAACTCCGCATCCCTTTTCAGCAGGCCGATCACGCCTTCGGCCAGCAAGACGCCGCTGCGCCAGGCCTCGTCCACGCCGGAGTTGGTCAGCACGTTGGTGGTGCCGGAGCCTTCGCCGATGCGGGCAAACCCGTCGCCGACCCAATACGGCTCGCCGCGCACTCCGGACTCCTGCAGCGATTTCGCGCCCCACGAGCGCAGCGTGCCGCCCTCCAGATGCCGCCAGAGATAGGGATGCATCATCCAGTGCTGCAGGTAGCGGTAGCTGGTGCGGATGGGCGAGTCGAACCACGACGGCACGAAGATGCCCAGCGAGGCGGTGCGGTCGGGATAAACGTACAGGAAGCCGAAAATCTCGGGCTCGGGATAGCCCAGCGTGTGGATCACCGTGCCGGGCGTGAGGGTGCAGGAGGCGGGCAGCTCGACCACCGCCTTCATGCCCACGGCCCAGTCGTGCTGGTGGTGGCCCGCAGGCAGCCCGAAATGACGGTCGAGCTTACGCCCGACCGCGCCGACCGGCCCGTCACCCACGACGGTCAGCCGCGCGTGGATGTCCATGCCTGGCATGAAGGCCGCCTCGGGGGCGCCCTGCTTGTCCACGCCCTGATCGGCAAGACGCACGCCCAGCACGCGGTCGCCCTCCATGATCGGCGCGCTCACCGGCGTACCCGGCCAGATCTGCACCAGACCGGAGCCCATCAGCTGGTTGCCGACCCACGACATGAACGCGCCCATGGACATCACCAGCCCATGCTCCTTGCGCAGGAAGGGCGGAATCCAAGGCAGTTCAACGGCCTGCGGGCCTTGCCCCATGGCGAAACGCCCAGCCTTGAAAGCCCCGTCCATGAACCGGGTGCTGGCGGTGCGGCGGCTTGCGCCGACCGGATCGAAGAGGTAGGCGACCGTCTCATGCCCGGTCGCGGCCGCGTTGGGGATTTCCTTGGCGAGATCGACGCCCGGGAACGAATCGCGGATCGCCCGACCGCGCGTCACCACGCCCGACACGCCAAACCCGATGTCATCCGCACGTTCGTAGCACATGATCTGCAACGGCATGCCCGGCATGACCTTGCTCTCAAAAGCCGGCGTGCCGTCGGGGTTCATCAGCGCGCGCGTCAACGTGGTCAGAAAACCGCCCGTGGCCGGACCAAAACCCACGCACACAATGTCCGCGTCCATTCTCTGACGTTCATTCTCGCTCATAACAGGAAGAGGGTTACTGGCGTGTTGGAGTACTGGAGTGTTGGAAAGGGGCAGGCCCTTACTGCGGGTAGTCCAGCGCTTCGGGGATCATGATCTGCGTGAGCGCCTTGGCGGCACGGTCCTTGGCCAGACGAGAGCCCGCCAACGAGCCGTCCACCTTCGCGCGCAACTTCTGGAAGGCTGCGGCGGCCTCACCCAGCTGGTCGGCAGCGGCGGCATACCCGTAGGCCAGCTCGGCGCTGATGCGGGCGACCTCGCCCACCGCACGCGCGACCTGGACATGCCCCAGATCCGTAAAGGTGTTGAGGTATCCCTCGATTTCGGGACCGACGACCGGATGCCCGGGGCCTTTAGCCGCCAGCTCCTGCACGTCAGCAAGGAACGAGCGTGCCGCCAGCAGCCACGAGACCGCATCGGCCATCGGAAAGAGTACGCCGTGACGCTGGCTCTGCAAGAGCGGGCGACCGTTGGCGTCCTTGGCCTGTCCGATGTAGGCCAGCATCCACCGCCACAGCTCGAAACCTTCGGCTAACGCGGTCGCGCCGGTCTCGGGTTTGGCCGCACCTAGGTTGCGCAACTCGACGACCCACTGCTCAACCTGAGCCAAAAAGACCTCGTTGTTCATGGTGAGGCTGATCTGGCGGCGCTGGACCACTTCCGGACCTTCGTAGGTGGCCTCGAGCTGCGCATCCGTCCACTTTTGGAAGAGGAAGCCGGGGCAATCCTCGGTGATGCCGTAACCCCCCATCAGGCTGACCGCTTCGCGCAGCACATTCGCGCCGTGACCGGTGTCCCAGAGTTTGCACGCGGGGCAGAGCACGTTCCCGAGAGCGCTCAGCCAGACGTACTGGACCAGCACGTCGGCTTTGAGTTCAGCGATCCGCGCCTCGTCGCGCGCGCCTTCCGGCTGGGCCTGTAGGCGCAGCCATTCGATGGCGTCCGACTGCGGCTTACGCAACGCCTTCATCAGCGCGCGCCCGCCGGTGACGCCCTGCCCGGCGAAAATCCGCTGCGCCTCTTTCTCGATGAGCGTGAGCTGATCGTAAACACGGGAAATCTCGAAGCCGAGCGAGGCGGCCGCTTCACCCGTGGCCCACACGTCGGCCAGACGGTACAGGGCGTCCTCCTTCATCTGAAGGCCAAGGTCGTACCGGGGCGTCCCCGCCTCAATGCCCGCCGCGCCGCGGAAACGCCCGCGCTGGTAGCGGATCACTGGCTCAATGGCCGACAGCAGCTTGGCCGCAGTCATCACGCCGACACCCACGCGGGTGCGCGAGAAGACAGCCTCGATGATTTCGCCATGCGTCAGATTGGGGATGATCATGCCGTCTTTAACCGTATACCCGCCCACGATGCGGCTGGCGGGAATCTTCAGGCTAAAGATCGGATCTGCCGTGTTCGAAAGCTGGTGGACGAGTTTGTGGGTGGGAGTGCCGCGATCAAAAACACCCTCGTCGGTCTCCTCCAGAATGACCATACAGGAGGACTTGATACGCGGATCTTCGGTGTCGACCGCCGCGGTGATGAAGTTGGCCACCGCCATGTTGGTGATGAAACGTCCGCGCTTCTCGACCAGGAGGACCGGCTCCTTGCCTTCTTCCCACTCGGCCACGGAGACGCGCCCGCTCACCACGCCGGTGTCCACGCCCACATAGGGCAGAGGCTCGGTCAAGGCGAAGGAGCCGCGCCAAATCTTGCGGTTCTCGCCCGGAGCGGGCGGCATGCAGGCGCGCATGTACTTCTCGCGTTGCTCGGGGGTGCCTTTCTCCACAATGGGGCCCAGGGCGAGGTTGTTGACCAGGCTGGTGGTGGCGGCGCCGCCGTCGACCCAAGCCAGCTCGTAGGAGATCGTAGACAACGCTAAATTGCGGGGCCCGTCGATGATGCCGCCGTACGCCATGTCCAGACCGGCCGCCGTGATGCCCGACTCGTCAAAAGCTTGGTACATGCGGTTCTTGGACTCGGTCCAATCATGGGTGTTGCGCTCACCGTCGGCCACCAGGCGGGCAATGAGCCCGCGGGCCACCGAACGGGCGCCCATCACCGCCATCTGAATGTCGAACCGATCGGCATACCGCCACATAATCTGACGGATCTCATCACCGGGCAACATCTTCATGGTCTGGGAAACGTCTTTCGTCGTCATTCGCTCTTTCCTCTCTACGTCAAACCATTGATTTATATAGTATCCGCCGCCTGTGGCGCAAGCGGAAAGTGACAAAAACGAGAAAAATGTCATTCTAAAAACCGGCCATCGCAGGCAGCGCTCAAACACTGGTCAAACTCTTGGTCAAACACTTGCGCAAAACACGCTTGACCGCGAAACACCCATAACCTATTCTATGGCTTACTCGTATGAAGGGTGTTGGGGGTGCGGCAGAGGACGCCGTCAGCCCCCATTCAAAACAAAAAAGGAGTCTTGGATGAGCGTCAACACGTCAGTGCCTTCTTATCTGGAGTGCGCAAAACCCAATCCGGCCGCCAACCGCGCGCCGTGGTACAAAAACACGGCCCCGACCTACGCCGGCATTTTCCTGTGGTTTGTGTTCTGGTCCTATTCCGTGGGGTCCGGAACCCCCGGCGGCATCCTCTCGGCCGGCGTCGGCGTGGCCATCGGCAGCGTGCTGGTGGCGGCCCTGCTCTGCCACTTCTGCTTCTATTATCTCATGGCGCGGTTCGGCCAGAAGACCGGTTTGCCGCTCTACATCGTCGGGTCCTCCACCTTTGGCGCTCAGGGCGGGTTTCTGCTGCCCGGCTTTTTTATGGGCATCCTGCAGTTCGGCTGGCTGGCGGTCAACACCTGGGGCTCGGCCACGGCCATGAACCAGATGTTCGGCTTCGGCAAGGCGGGCCTCTACATCGTGATGGTTCTCTGGGGCGTCGCAGCCGTCGTATGCGCCCTCAAAGGCATTCAATATGTGGCGAAGTTCTCCACCTGGCTGCCCATCATCCCGGTTGTCATCCTGCTCGTGCTGGTCCTCAAGACCGCCGGCGGATTGAGCAGCTTTGATCCGGCCGTGCTGGTCGCCGCCACCCCAGCCCCGGCAACAGGCGCCGCGGCCTCCCCCCTGAGCGCGTTTGGCGTCTTCGCTTTCGCGCTGACCTACATCGTCGGCTTTTTCGCCACCGCAGGCGCGGCCGGCGTGGACTTCGGCACCGGGGCGCGCAACAAGAATGACGTCTCGATGGGCGGCCTGTTCGGCGTGGCGCTGGCCATCTTCCTCACCGTCGGCGCGGCGGTCCTGATCACGGCCGGCTTCTACGGCACAGACGCGGGCAAGGCCGTTTTGGCGACCGGAACCATCGAGCTCAACCCGATGTCGCTCATGGGTGCGATTTTCAAGAGCGACACCGTGGCCAAGTGGCTGGCCTTCGCGCTGGCGATCACCGCCTTCCCGAGCGCCTGCTTCTGCTCGCTGATCGCGGCGACTTCAATCAAGACCACGTTGCCCAAGGTCAACCCCTGGGTCTCCTGCGGCATCGGCTGCGCCGTGGCGATCGCGCTGGCCATCTCCGGTTTGGCCGGCAAGTGCATCGCCGTGTTCGCCTTCGTCGGAGCCTCCTTCGGCCCGATCTGCGGCGCGATCTTCATGGAGTACCTCCTGAGCAAGGGACGCTGGAGCGGACCGCGCGCGGCCTTCAATCCGGCCGGCTGGGTTTCATGGGCGATCGGTTTCGTGATCGGCATTCAGCCCAACTTCGCCGCCCAGTGCGGCTTTGCGATTCCCGCTGCGCCGGTTGTGGCCTTTATCGCCGGCGCGGGCATCTACGCGCTGCTTTACAAGGCTCAGACGCCGGTTCTCCCCTACCCGCAGGCGGACCAGCAGAGCGCCGACTGAAGAAAATGCCGTAAAGGCGGCCTGTCACACAAAAGGAAAGGGAGACCCATGAGCGAGCAGACCTGTTGCGGAAACCACCCAGGCCATCTCTGCGTGCTGGCCAGCGCGGCACGCTTTGAAGAGATCAAGACCCTCACAAAAGAGCCCGCCTTCATCTGCTTCAACTGCGGACGCGTCGCCGACCAAGCAGCGAACCTCTGCAACCCCATGCCGCTGGAGTAGGGGTCAACTGCTGTAGAAGCGGGCGGAGAGGCGGGCGAAGACGAGCGAGAGCAGCACAAACAGCACTGCGGGCAACAGGCCTGACTGACCTGCGGCGACGCAGAGGCAGGCCTGCACCATCAGCAGGTTGCGGATATGCCCGCCGACAGTCACCGGCACTGGCGCAAGCCTGTACAGCAGGCCGCCCAGCAGCCACGCGCGCATCAGCGTCATGACCATCAGGAACACGTAGACCGTGGGCGTCAAGGCGTCGAGCCGCTTCTGCGCGGAGAGCAGCACCATCAGCGCGGGCAAAAAGAACAGCAGGGCGGTGAACGGCAGCCAGCGCGTGAATCCTTGCGGTTTCTCCGGCTCCATCTCGCGTCGGGCGACAACCGAAAAGCAGACCACGTAAAGCGTCAGCCCTAAGGCGGCGACAAACACCGGCAGGCAGGCCGCGTCCACCCGTGTCAGCAGATCGGGACGCGCGGCGACCGCGCCGAGCAGCAGGCTCAGGCCGCGGCAGAGGCCCATGGCACACACGCCCGCGAACCTCACCCGCTTGAGCGACACATTGTAAAGGATGATCACGCCGGCGAGCGCAGCCGCAACATAGAGCGAGAAGCGCCCCGCGACCAGCGCGAGGTTAAGTCCCGAGAGGGCCATCGCGATCGCGGCCATGCGGGCCTGCGGCACAGTGATCTCACCCGCCGGAAGCGGACGTTCAGGCCGTTCGCGCAGATCGGCCTCACGATCCACGAGATCGTTGAGGATCAGTCCGAAAAGATAGAGGCCCAGCGACGCGCCCGCCGACGCGAAGAGCAAGAGGGGTTTGGGCGGTTGCGAAGCACCGGCCGCGGCCAGCAGAAAACCGGCGGCGGGGTCGCCGGGCACAGTCAGCAGATTGGGCAACCGGATCAAGGTGAGCCAAGGGGTGAGCGTGTTGCGCGTGTTCATGAGTTGCCCGTTACAATAACCGCCGACCTTCTGAGGAACAAGCCGGAAATTACGAATGTAAGCGGCAAAACCGCTATGCGTTTGCCGCCGTGAAAAGAAACCGCTATGATTACGGCCTTGGGAGGATGAAGGCAAGAAGAGCGCGCTGGACACGCCTGACGAAGAAAGGCGCCTTCCTCCTAAAGACCTCCAGCCTGACTGCATGGGAGACCTGTGATGAACATTGAAGTGATCGACCCCTTGACCGCCCTTTCTCCGCTCGACGGCCGTTACGCAGCCAAACTCGACACCTTGCGCCCGGTCTTTTCAGAGTTCGGCTTGATCCAGCGTCGCGTCGCCGTGGAGATCGCCTGGCTCGAAGCGCTCTGTGATTCCCCGGCCATCCCCGAGGCCCGCAGCCTCACGGCCGACGAGCGGAGTTTTTTGCGGAAACTCGCCGCCGGCTTCTCCGTTGAAGACGCACGGCGGGTCAAAGCCATCGAGTCGGTCACCAACCACGATGTCAAGGCCGTGGAATATTTCATCAAAGAGAAACTCGCGGGCACCCCACTCGCAGCGTTCGGCGAGTTCGTCCATTTCGCCTGTACCTCGGAGGACATCAACAACGTGGCGCACGCGTTGATGCTGCGCGACGGCCTGCGTGTGCTGCGCGCCGCCCAAAACAAGCTGACCGACACCTTGGCCGCTTTCGCCGTGGAAACCCGCGACACCGCCATGCTCGCACGCACGCATGGCCAGCCCGCCTCACCCACCACGCTGGGCAAAGAGCTGGCGGTTTTTGTCCACCGGCTGCGCCGCCAGGCCGGGCAGCTCGACGCAATCAGCCTGCCCGCCAAACTGAACGGTGCGGTCGGCAATTACAACGCCCACCTCTCCGCCTACCCCGGCGTCGACTGGGAGTCGCTCGCACGCTCGGTCATCGAAGAACGTTTCGGCCTGAGACAGAACGTGCTCACCACGCAGATCGAGCCGCACGACGGCATCGCGGAGCTGTTCGACGCATTGACCCGCTGGAATACGGTGCTCCTGAATCTCGACCGCGACATCTGGTCCTACATCTCGCTCGGGTATCTGGGGCAGAAAACCGTCAAGGGCGAGGTCGGCTCATCGACCATGCCGCATAAGGTCAACCCCATCGATTTCGAAAACAGCGAAGGCAACCTCGGCCTTGCCAACGCCGTGCTGGAGCACATGGCACGCAAGCTGCCGGTCTCGCGCCTCCAGCGCGACCTGACCGACTCCACAGTGCTGCGCAACATGGGCGTGGGGTTCGGCTATTCGCTCGCCGCCTATCAGGCCACGATCAAAGGGCTCGGCAAGATCCGGCTCAACGCCGCGCGGCTGGCGGCGGATTTGGACGAGGCGTGGGAGGTGCTGGCCGAGCCGGTGCAGACCGTGATGCGCAAGCTGGGCAAGCCCAATCCCTACGAGCAGCTCAAGGAGCTGACGCGCGGCCAGAAGATCACGGCCGAGATTATGCGGCAGTTCATCGCCGGGCTCGACATCCCGGCCGAGGACAAGCGGCGCCTGGCGCAGCTGACACCATCGGCCTACGTAGGCATCGCCAGCAAGCTGGTGCACGCGATCCAGTAAAGAATCCAGCGAATCATTAATGTTCGTCATGATGAGACGAAAACCGCATGACGGACAGGACGTATAAGCCGCGCTTTACGGCGGGTGCGGGATACGGGACGGGAGAATAACCATGAAAAGCCTGCTCGCCGCCGTGTTGCTCGCCACGTCTGCCTGGGCTGCGGACAAACCCAACATCATCTTCGTCCTCGTCGACGACATGGGCTGGACTGATCTCGGCTGTTTCGGCAGCAAGTTCTACGAGACCCCCAACATCGACCGGCTCGCCACGCAGGGGATGCGGTTCACCGACGCCCACTCGTCGTGCACCGTCTGTTCGCCGACCCGCGCCAGCGTCCTCACCGGCCAGTACCCCGCCCGGCTCCACATCACCGACTGGATTGCCGGCCACGTTAAACCAAAGGCGAAACTGCGCGTGCCGGATTGGACGATGCGCCTGCCGCTCGAAACCATGAACATCGCCAAGGCGCTTAAGCCCGCCGGCTACGCCACCGCCAGCATCGGCAAATGGCACCTCGGCAAGGACGAGTTCTGGCCCGACAAACAAGGCTTCGACCTCAACGTCGCCGGCTGCGACAAGGGCCAGCCGCCAAGTTATTTCGCGCCGTACAAAATCCAGACGCTGTCCGAAGGCCCCGCCGGTGAATTCCTCAGCGACCGGCTCACGGCCGAAGCGGTGAAGTTCATCGAACAAAACAAAAAACGGCCGTTCTTCCTCTACCTGCCGCACTACGCCGTCCACACCCCGCTGACGGCCAAGCCGGCGGTGATCGAGAAGTACAAGAAGAAAGCCGACCCGAGCGCCCCGCACAACAACCCGACGTACGCCGGGCTCGTCGAGAGCGTTGACGACAGCATCGGCGTGCTCCTGCGCAAGCTCGACGAATTGAAACTGGCCGACAGCACGATCATCATCTTCACCTCCGACAACGGCGGACTGCTCCGCATCACCTCCAACGTTCCGCTCCGTGCCGGCAAAGGTTCCGCTTACGAAGGCGGCGTCCGCGTCCCGCTCATCGTCAAATGGCCCGGCGTCACCAAGCCCGGCAGCATCTGCCACGCGCCCGTCATCAGCGCCGATTATTTTCCAACCATGCTTGCGATGGCCGGCGTGCCGCTGCCCGGCAGCGTTGTGGACGGCGAATGCATCGAGCCGTTGCTCCGCCAATCGGGCACGCTGAAACGTGACGCCCTCTACTGGCATTACCCGCACTACCATCCCGGCGGCGCGACACCCTACGGCGCCATCCGCGCCGGCGATTTCCGGTTGGTGGAATTCTACGAGGACGGCCACGTCGAGTTGTACAACCTCAAGGACGACCTCAGCGAAACGCAGGACCTCGCTGCGAAGTTGCCGGATAAGACCGCCGCGCTCCGGCAGCAACTCCACGATTGGCGCCAGCGCGTCGGCGCCCAGATGCCGACGCCCAATCCGGCCTACGACCCCAACGCCGACGACGAGAAACCAAAGCCAAAGGCCAAAGCCAAAGCGAAACAGAGCGCCAAGGCCGAAGTCGAGCGCCGCGTGCTTGAAGAATCCTGAACCTGCGGTGCGTTTCATTCACGCCAGGGAACGGGCTGGGTGAGGCGACACCCGTATTCGTCGCGGATCAGCGCGGGTGTGGTCGGTGGAGCCCGGATCGGCATCCCCAGGCAGGCGAGTGTCTTCCTTATCGCCTCGGGCGGGTTGACCGCGCAGAGGATGCGTATCCTTCCTCCGCAGCGGTCGCATTCCAGCGCATCGACGGCGCTCACCCTTGAGCCGGCCTTCTGTCCACCCTCAGACCGCGACCCGCTCGGGTTCCGCACGCGTCGGACTTGAGGCGCAGAAGAAGGCGTCATTCGGAATCCCGAACGCCAACAGCCCCAGGATTTGTTCCAAGACCGCGCCGAGCCCGAAGGCCTCCGCGCTGTTGAACACGATGCGGGTGCGGACCGCAGGCTCAGACTCGGCCTTGCCCCGCCGCGACACCTCCAGCGCCAAGCCGACATAGGGTTCGGGCTGACGGGTCAGGTTGATGAGCGTGGTCGTGTTGCGGCTGTCATGGTACAGCCCCTTGCCGTCCGCGATGGTCGCGGCCAGCCCCTTGAAAACCGGCAGCATCTGGCAGAGGTCGCTGAAGTTGAGTTTCACGGTGACGCGGTTCGGCCAGTCGAACGTGGCGTGCTGGCGGTTGCCTTGTTCGGCGGACCCCGTGGCCACGCTCTTCTGCTGGGCGAGCGTCAGAAAAACCGCGCCGTCCCTGTCGCCGCAGGCAGGGACGACCTCGAATTGCGCCGCGCTGCCGGTTCCCTTGCCGTTAGCGTGATAGAACGAAAGGCGCGGCCGGTAGTTATGCGCCGACGCGTCGTTATCGGATGCCTTCTGTACCGTGTCAGGGGTGTTTGTGCTGTTGTTCATGTCAGCCTCCTCGTGTGTTAATCGGGTTGCGTCTCACGACCCATTCGTGAAAACAGCTTTACCTTAGCACACGCGGCGACCACGGGTGTCGCCCGCCAAGCGACATTTTCACACCATGAGGATCGGCTGGCCGAACGTGTCCAGCGCGTCGTTGATCAGAAAGAGATCGTACACGCCCCGCTCGACAAAGAACCGGATGATCAGGTCGAAGGGCGCGCTGCCGGAGAGCGCGTAACCCGCAGAGGCCAACAGGTCCCGCGTCTGCTCCGGCGAGAGGCGCAAAGCCAGTGCGAAGGCGATCACCGTGCTCTTCTTAGGCTGATAGTCGGGGTCGCTCCGTATCTTCGAGAAAAGCTTGCGGTCGACGTGCGCGCGCTTGTAGATCTCCACCTCGCTGCTGCCGCTCGCCCGGATCTGCTCCAGCAGCAGCCGGGAGAACGGGATCCCCGCCCGTGCGAGATAGGCCGCCAGTCCTGCAGGCGGCTCGCACACGCGGTCTTCTGTTCCGGCCGCCTCCGGCACCTGCCGTTCGGCGAGATACGCGCGGAGCGCGCTCAGGGTGTCCGCCTCAAGGCGCGACTGCGACCCGGCGCGGTGGCGCTTGGCTGTTCCGTAGGGCATAGCGATTCACCTTTTCGAGGAAACAGAAAAATCCATGTGGCGTGCGGGTTTACGCCTGTACTTGGCTGGCACCCGGCTCCGCCAGAGGGAGTGTCGGGAAAACGGGTTTGACGTGCCCGGTGTTCCGCGTAATCAGACCGCCGACCCGCAAAGCGAAAGCACCAATAAGGATATCGGCGACCGGACGGCGGCCAGCCTGTCCGCCTCGCTCGAGGGAGACGTGCCGCGACCATGCCGCCGCAGCGGCCTCCGTGTCGCCCCTCATCCAATCCCATCCATGATCCACGCCGATGAGATCTGCGAACTCCCTCACGTTTCGGATCTCGCCGCCGAAGCACGGCGCCAATTCCACAAGGGAAACAGGGCAGAGCACCAATCCCTGCCGGCCGAGGCGGTCGAGAAGTCTGGCCGAGGGTTTGGCAAATTCAGGGTCATTCAGGACGATATCCAAGATGACACAACTGTCGACAACCCACGCCATGGGGTTACTCCTCTCCCTGCCTCAAGAGCTTCAGAACCTCATCCGTCCGTTTGGGCATCCCGCCGTCCGGGAAAAACCGACGCGCATAGCCGATCAGCCCGACAGCCCGCCGCCGTTTCTTCGGCACGGTCTCGAGCGTGACTGAAAATGTGTTGTGGCCGGTCTGGTGCCAGAGCAGGCGTTGGCCGGGCACGAGATTCGCTTTCTTGCGGATGGCGGCGGGAATAGAAATCTGGCCGCGCTCCGTCAGAATTGTGGCAAGTCCGCTTTTCATGGTTCATACTTTAGCATGATGATTTTATCATGTCAATCGATGTGACACGACGACCAGCAATTATGGCCGACTGGCATGCAGAGATTCCGGCTACAGCCGGTACTACAAACGAATTCCTCATGTTTATGGAGTGTTTGTAGTCCCTCCTTCAGGCGGTCTCGGCCATAAGTGCAACGCTATTCGTACCCTGTCGCCCAATCCAGCGAAAAGACGCGGTCGAGTTCGTTGCGCCGCTGCTGGGGATTGAACCGCACGGACATGAACCGCCCGTTTTCAAGGGTCAGCATCAGCGGACGCCCGTAGAACTTGTGCTCGGCATCGACTTTCTCTTCCGCCAGCGGGTCGTAGATGCGTTCCTTGGTTTCCACCAACAGAATGCCGTCGCCCTTCTTACGTCCAGTCAGGCAGACTACGAAATCGGGGTAGTACCCGCGCCCACTGGGTAACGGCACACAGACCGATTCCTGACGGCCGGGAAGGTTTCTGTGCCACCACTTCACCACTCCCGTCGTGTCGTCATCGAGCAACTTTGCGAAGTCACGTTCCCATGTGTTAAGGTCAGGTGGCATGATGTTGTACGCATTGCACGCAGACGGCATGGGTTGCTCGCTGAACAGCAGTTCCTCCGGCAAGGGGCCGAAGGTGTCCCCGACCGGCGCGTACCGGTTGAGGCACTGTTTCATTGCGGACCGGAGCGAGAGAGGATAGGTCGCAAGAATCAGCCAGAGCGCATGGTCGAGCAGGACTGAATCAGCGGACAAAGCCTCAATGCCTTGGCTGTGATACGCCTCTCTCAGTTTTCTGCGCAATCCCGCACGAATCACCTCATGGTTCGGCCCGTCCAAATCGAACAGCATCTTTTGGGCGATCAGTGCAATCTGTTGATGCGAGAGGTGCGCCTGTATCCGTTCTTTCTGCGTGTCCCCGGAAAAGACTTCCATGGTCTTGCGCGTCACCTGCACCACATCGCGCTGTCCGGCCAGCAGCATGGGCTCGCTGAAACAGAACGTATTCACCACGTCCTCGGCCAGCCCGTCGTAATCCGTCGGCAATACGTGCGTCTTGAGAAAGCGCGGCACGTCCGGCCGCAACGGATACCGGTAGGTCGTGCGAACCTGATAGGTTCGGTCACCCGCCGTCTTGATCGCCGGGATTACGCCGGTTGTCATGTCCCCGCACGGCGACACGGTATGTGGGGGATAAGTGTCCGCCGAAAAGAGACCGCCCATCTCGGTCTGGTTGACCTGCTCCGCTTCCGGCTTGCGCCCGGTCAGCCACGCCGCCACCGCCGCCGTTGTAGGCTCAGTTCCTTCAAGCCCGTGCAGCAGCGACGGCCCTTCCGGCCCCACTTGCTGGATGGTCATCCGGTCGCCCACACGCACCGCGATCACGGTCGGGGTCTGCGCCGCTCCCATCTCCACGCGAATCTGGTCGATTTTCTGTGCCGCCTGTACGAACCCTTCTTGGCTCTCTGGGTCGGCTAGCAGCACATAGCCGTAATCGAGCAGCGCGGGCAAGCCCGCCCGCCCCTGCACACGGCGGTGGATGCGCATGATGCGCCCGCACACCTGGATTCCGAAGTCAGCCTTGCGCGAGGAACGGCTCGACACCAGCACGAAGGCCCGCGGCGCGTCAAACCCCAGCGCCACTGCCATCTTGAAGATCAGCACCTCTTTGCTCTCGTCGTTGGCGACCGCCAGCACGTCCGGGTCTGGCTCGCTCGCCGTATGCACCGCGATAACCGACTCCGGCACGCCAAGCTCCAACAGTTTATCCTTCACCCGTTTCTCATCGTGTCCCTTGCCCGCGGACTCCACCTGCACCAGCATCAGCGGCACCAGTGGAATCCCCGCCCCAGCCAACGCGGCGCGGATTTCGTTGTGCAGCCGCCAGCCATCCATCAGGGCCGTCATCTCATGGTCGACGATCTGCGCGACCGAGGCGTCGGCAATGTAGGCCACGGCCTTGATGCCGCGTTTGACCAGCCCCATCTCCACCGCCTGCTCGCGGGTCAGCACCTCGCGCCCCGGGTGGTCCACGCCCAGTTCGCACGCGAACTCCGCCAGCTCTTTGTCGTCCGGCGTGGCCGAGACCAGCAGCGTGTACTCCGGCGCGAGCACCTCTTTGAATAGCGCCAGCGCCAGCGTCTGCTTTCTAAAGCCGTGATGCGCCTCGTCCACCACCACGCCGATGCGCAACCCCCGCGCCCGCAGCGCGGGCACGAATTCGTCCAGCGACAGCAGCGTCTCGCGCTTCTGCCGGATCTTGCGCCCTTCGGCGTTCGAGGCCGCCACCGAGGCCCACGTCGTCACATACACATCGCCGCCGCGCGTCTGTTCGGGATGCCGGTCCGCCCGCAGGTTGCGCACGCGCAGCCCCTTGAACTGCCCCCGCAGGAAATCCTTCGACTGGTCGACGATGCCGCTGAACGGCGCGAACCAGAACCACACCACGTTCTCCACGCCGCTGAAGCGCTCGGCCAGGGTTCCCGCCATCACGGTCTTGCCCGCGCCGGTCGGCGCTTCCAGCATCACGCAGCCCGATCGCCGCGCCGTCTCGCGGTCCGCCGCGGTCGAGGCCTGCCCCAGCAGGTCGCGCACTTCCTGAAACCGCGAAAGCACCCGCTGGACCACGGCATTCTGATGGTTCTTGAGCGCGATCATGGCGCCACCTCCAGGCCGAAGCGTTTCACGATCGTTTCGGGAACCGGCAGGATATCGGCCTCCGGCAGACCCAGGCGCTGCCGCAGGGCCGACACCTGGTGCGTGTAGACCGTCACCGGCGCGTCCATTTTTAAAAAAACCTTGAGCAGCGCCTGAACCGTCTCGCGGTCCACACGCGGCAGATACGCCACGCAGGCATCGTCGGTCACGGCCGCGAACCAAGCATCACCGGCCACCGCATTCGCGGGAATCACGCCGAAGTGGAAGAGCGCCACCGCCAGCCACACCTGCTCGGCCCGCAGCGCGCACAGCTCGCCGAGGCCGACGCGCCGCGCCCGCAGGTACGCGAAGCCGCCGCCCAGCCCCTCGACCGGCTTGAAACCCTTCTTGGTGTGGACCGTGTAGCCGTTGACCGCCGCCGCCAGCCGCCGCTGCGTGGTGTCGCGGCAGACGTTCTTGTCCGGCTCCGCCGCCGTCGCCTCGGTGCAGGAGACGAGGATGAAGCGCCGGTCGCCGCCGTCCTCCGCGTTCAACGCCAGCACCGCGTGGCCCGTCGTGCCGCTGCCCGCAAAGAAATCGGCCACCAGATCGCCCGGACCCGTGGCCTGCGCCAGCAGCGCCTGCGCCAGCGAAAGCGGCTTGGGGTAAGGAAAGTCCTTGTTCTTCAGCATGTCCTGCACCAGCGAGGTGCCGTCCGACGTGTAGCCTGAACGCAGCGACTCGGCCGCGTCATCCGTCTGCGCCGCCAGTTCCTCTTTCTTCGTGGCGTTCGGGATCACCCACGAGGAGAGCGGCTTCTCGGAACGTTTGATTGCCGACAAGTGCTTCTTGAAGCGGGGCATTTGTAATCCGATCTTCTTGCCGACCCAAAAATCCAAATCAGGCGAGTCGCGCCGCAGGTGACGAGGGAGCACACCGTTTTCAATGGCAGCAATAAGTTCGTCAAGAGTCACGCACGTCACAAACTGGGTCTTGTCATGCCACAGGATTTTCTTCTCTCGGATAAGCGCTTCTATTGAGTCCGCTTTCAGCGCCGACTTAACGCTTGTTTTATTCTCCGAAGCATACGCCCACACGCGGTCGGGGTTGCAGGGATACCATATATCCGTTTCGGGATTATGCAGAGGATAGTAGGTGTTCGGACGTTCGAACCGATTCTTTGGACTTGCTAAATCGGCGCTGACCCACGGGCCGCATGGATCATTGTCCGGGTTCTTGTAGGCGGAGGTGTCTTTCAGGTCGCCCTCGAAGGAGAAGGCGGGGCCGGCATAGCACAGCACGTACTCGTGGTCCTGAGAGAAGAAGTAGTTCTTGGAGTCGTTCGCGCCGCTGCGCGTTTTCCAGACGAACGTGCCGACCTTCATGTCGGGGAAGAGCTGGTCCATGAGGCAGGCGAGGTGGGCCATCTCCTCCTCGCCGATGTGGACGAAGATCACGCCGTCGTCGGCCAGCAGGTCGCGGGCGAGGGCGAGGCGGCGGTACATGAACTCCAGCCATTTCGAGTGGCGGAAGGCGTCGTCCTTGTCCAGGAACCGGTCGTTGTAGAGGAAGTCCCGGTTGCCGGTGTTGTAGGGCGGGTCGATGAGGATGCATTTGACCCGGCCCGCGTGGGTCATGCGGAGGTAGCGCAGCGCGTCGAAGTTGTCGCCCTCGATCAGCAGGTTGCGGTAAGGCGCGTCGCCGCAGGAGAGCGTGCCGTCCTGTTCCAGCGCCACGAAATCCGCATTCAGCGCGGCCTCGCGTTCGAGATCGTTCTGCTCCCAGACCAGCCCGAAGCGCCGCTGCGGCTCCTTCCCGCGCCGCTCCAGCAGCCGCACCAGTTCCTCGCGGCTTAGGTCGTCATATTTCTCAGACTTCATGCAGCAACTCAAATTCCCATAAGGTCATACAACTGTGTTTGCCAACAAACAGCTCAGGATTGCATGCGCCACGTCGACGTTGACGGCGTTTCCCAGCGCCTTGAACGCAGCCCCGCCCTCGGGTAAATGTCGAAGCTCGTCCATCGACTGCAGCCGGGCGCATTCCCTTGCAGTCATGTAGCGTCTCTGCCATCCGATGATCGGAATCTGCGTGGTGGTCATGGCCACTAGCGAAGGTGCGGTTGTGGCTCGTTTGACACGCAAGCCAGAAGCGCGGAACTGCAGGACATACTGCCACAGGTCACGGGGTTCCCCTTGGCAGTTCCACTCAAGTTTCTGAAGGCTGGGCGGAAATTCCTTGAGCGGTTCCAAGACGGGGTCGAGCGCTGCGCGGTGCTGCGCGTAAAACTCCCTGTTCTGGCGGATGAACGCACGCTTCCAACCCGGAAAACTGCGCTTCTGATAGGTTGCATAACTCGGCAACAGTGAGAGGATTTTTTTTCGCGTCAGTCCGGCAAGGGAACACCCGAACGGGCCGCGTGACACCCTCAGTTCGGACAAGGGACAGGTCCAAAGGGAATCATGGTGAAGCGGGTAGGTTGCGCCGAATTCCATGGCCCAGATTGGAAAGGAAGGTAGCGGGGCTTCGGAAGGTACCGCTTGGACAATCTTTTGCCAGGCCTCGATGCATCGGACCACGGAAGGGCTCAACGGCTTGAAATGACGCAGGTTTTTCGCCAGCAAACTGCGGAGGCTCAAGGGCGAAGGATTGTCTGGAACGTCCGGCCACTGGAATCCGTCAAGACCATGCCGGGAGCCGACCATGTAAATGCGCTCGCGAATCTGAGGAATACCGAACTGGTGCGGGGAATACTGGCGGTAGTCAACGGTGTACCCCCGCGTCTCCAATTCGCTACGAATACGCTGGTAGGTGTTGCCCTTGTCGTGACGCACGAAGTTCGCCACGTTTTCAAACAGCACGAAGTTGGGGTGATGCGTGTCGATCAACCGAAGAACTTCGAAAAAGACCTGCCCTCTGTCTCCGTCATCCAGACCCTCTTGCGCCCCCGCCTTAGAAAATGGCTGGCACGGAAAGCCGGCGCACAGCAGATGATGAACCGGAATCTCGGCGGCTTCGACGAGCCGAATGTCACCCGCCGGCTTCATTCCGAAATTGCGCTCATACGTATTCAGCAAGACAGGGTTGATCTCGGAGGCGAAGACACAACGGCCACCCAGTCTGCTTGCCGCCAGATGGAATCCTCCCAAGCCAGCGAAAAGGTCGATGAATGTGAATGCCGGGCGGGCGCTCATGTTTCTAAACACGCTCCGTCCAGCGTCGCCAGTTTCTTTTTTAGCCAGTCGATAATGCGTAGCCGGGTGTCTTCTGCCAGCCATTGTGCTTCAGGCTGAGTACCGGAAAAGAGCCTGATCCTGTCTAGAACTAACCCATCGACGCGCACCTGTGTCTGTAGAAAAGCATCATCACACAGGGAAAAAGGCACAGCGAAGGCACGGGACAGCAAATTCGGTGCCCTGAAACCAATCCAATCTTTCCACAGAGGGATGACATTTTGTCCACGCTTGTCAATCCAATCGTTGCCGGTTGAACATTGAACAAAAAAGACCGGATAGTCCCCGCGACAATCGGAAAAGGTTCGATAACACAGAATATCGACTGCGCCGTCCTTATCATCAGACCGAGGTTTCCCGGCCCCAGGACACTCACCTAATTTGCCGAGGATCATATTAATGCACGAACTTAGTCTTGTGGGAGTCTCCGCACTCCAACCTGTCCGGTCCACTTCCCACGCGGTAAACGTCTTGCGGAGTGCGTCCGAGGTTACCTGCTCAAAGAGACAACCTTGTTCTGGATAGTCGTTGCATGAACGCTGCATCCATGCTTTGTTTCCCTTGGCATAGGAGACGAGTAGACAGAAAGAATAAGCTGGGCATGAATCCCAATTGATGGTCAGTTCAAGCCGCCCCTTTCTTGGCGTAACAGGGTATTTATTCCTTAACACACGTCGCCGGCGTACTAGTTCGCTCCATATATTGTCGACTGCCTCATCTGTTTTTTCACGCTGGAACGTGTTTTCCTCATAGAAATAATCGCGGACATCAGCTTTTGACACCGCTTCTCTTGAAAACAAAACACTGGCCTCAACCCAGTCTGCGTAAGTTGTGGTCTCTCCTCCCGACTCGTGCCCGGGCATGATGGAACTAGGCATCGGAAGCATGGGTTACCTCAAAGACTCCAAGATTCATCGATGCGTTTACGGAATGCAGCCTGTTTGCCAGGAAACACACTCATCAACTGGATTGCGTCCGAACCGAACTCGTCCATCGCGCGAAGTAATTTGTTGTCCGCTTTGTGCAGATGAGCTTGGGACAAAGCCAACCGAATATGCTCAGACGCTTTTTTTACATTGGCGATGGTCTCCGGGAGGTCTCCACCGGCAAGACGTTGCGCCATGTCAAATCTCGCATCTTTTGTCCGGCGCAGGTAATCGAAAGCATCATTGCTTTCAAGAATGGTGCCAAAGGTATCCACTTGCCGGGAATCGGAGAAAAGCGGTGCGTTCTCCTCGTCGCCAAACAACCACCGTGCAAAATGAGGCAAAACGTGTTCGTATTTCTTTGGGACGGGGCTTTGGGCTGCTGCCGGTTCTGCGTTGAGATCAATGCCGAGACGTTGCTGTACACCGGGCGTTCGCAGAGAAAGGTACATGACGCTGAAGCGGTTCTGGATGCCTTCGTCAGGAAGCACACCCGCCTCCCGCATCTGGCAAAGCAACCGGTAGGCGATGTAGTGCTGCCGAACGGTTGGCGTCTTGCTTCCGATCTTGCGCATGACCTCGTCGTAGGACATGCCACGCTGATCGATGAGCTTCGCAATATAGGCCGCCTTCTCGGCCGGGTGCCACTCCTCGATACCCGTCACATGGCGAAACCCGAGATATTCATCAACGTCCCTGCGGGATTCGACGAGCAAGTACGGGATTCTCTCGAACAGGGCTGCGTTTGGCGGCGACTCCGTTGCCAAGGCCGCAATCTGCCGCCACTTGGCCGACTTGACGGCTGTCCCTTCCGACAGTTCCTTCAGCTTCAGCAGCGCGGCTAGGCGGCGGTTGCCTTCAACGACGGTCAGAACTGTTTTGTTTCCTACCTTTTCTTTTATCGCAAGAAGCGCTTCCTGCACCCAGAAGCCGCCGCTGGATAGAAAAGAGATAGCAAGTTCATCAAGCTTCCAGTCCTCCATTTCATCCAAGATCTGCCTCTGTGACGGAGTCTTCCCGGCAAACAGATTGCCCAGACGGGGATTTTCAGGGTCTAGCCGAAACTCTTCAAGGCTCGCGTATTGGATCTCTTTGCTGATTGACATAGAAGCCTCGCTCAAGGGAATATTTTACTCGCCGCAGCCGTGAATAACCTTGCTGTGCGGAGTCGGGTTCACTGTTACACCCAATCCGCCATGAGAATATCATTTCGAGTTCACCCCTGCAACCTTGGTCATTCGCCATCGATCTATTAAAAAGAGGGGGCCGATTGTCTTTTGCAGCCGTAAGGCGTTTCCCCGACATAATGAACTGCTGCTCGCTGTTGGGCTGCCGGCGCTGTTACTCAGTGACCTTACATTCTAGGATACCACCAGATAGGCACTAAAGGCCTGTCTCTTTGTTCTTATTACGCAGCAGGCCATGTGCTCCGTTAGGGTTCCGGCGTGCGGGACAGCCAGACGCGCATCGCGCCCGCGCCGCGGTAGTTCCACGCGTAGTAGGGAACCAGCGTCACCGTTGCCTGAGCAGAAGTCTTCTCTCTGGTATTTACGCGCAGGCCGTCCGCCTGGATGACGCGGACGCCGTTCGCGATGTCGGGACGGGCTTCAAGCGTCATGGCGGCGGAATCGGGAAGCACAAGGTCGGCCACTTGGCCGTTATTGTCCACGCCCTCCGCGCAATAGACGATGGGGCCGCGCTCCACAGCGACTTTGTCT
>CAZXVN010000054.1:0-3344 GCA_964643945.1 uncultured Lentisphaeraceae bacterium
CGCCGTAACGTGTACGCTGTCTGCATGGATCAGGGTATAAAGAACCGCCTGAAATGGGCCGGCAAACTGGCGCTGACGCTGAGCCTGCTCGCGCTCTCGTTCCGGCTGATCAACTTCCACACGCTGACGGCGAGCTTGCGCCACGCGAACTACGCCCTGCTTGCGCTCTCGGCGGCTATCATTCTCCTCGGCGGGTTTGCGGGCGCAGGCTCGTGGTATTACATCCTGGGTACGCGCTTGCCGTCGCTCAGCTACCGCACCGTGGCCGGCTGCTACTGGAGCGGCATGTTTTTCAACAGTTTCCTGCCCACGAATGTCGGCGGCGACGGGGTCAAGGGATACATCATGGCGCGCGATCACGGGCAGACGGGGTTCGTGGTGATCAGCCTGCTGCTGGACCGCATGATCAACCTCGGCATGCTGCTGTGCATCGGCGTGTTCGCGCTCCTGGTCCAAGTTGGACAACCCCTGTGGGCCGTGGTCTTCCTTTTGTTCCTCGCCGCGTTGCTGCTGGCCGTTTTCGATTCAGCCCTCTGGCTACAGGCGCGTGTTCAGCGCTGGCCGCAAGGCGGGTGGCGCGGCAAGGCTGCGGGTCTGCTGGAGCCGGTGTTTGAGCTGGTGGCCACGCCGCAACGGCTCTTGCCGACGCTGCTGGCGGCGTTCGCTTCGCAGGTTTTCAAGACCGTGCACAATGTTTTTGTGATCCTCGCGCTTGGGCTGAAGATCCCGGCCTTCTGCGTGTGGGTTGTGATCCCGCTCTTCGGCCTGGTCTCCGCGCTGCCGCTCTCGATCGGCGGGCTGGGCCTGCGCGAGATGGTCGCGCAAGGGATCGCGGGGCCGCTGGGGGTGGAGAACACGCAACTGGTGGCCTTGAGCCTGGCGGGCCACTTGATGGTGGTGCTGGTGAACATGCTCGGCATGCTGCCGTTCCTGCTGCGGCGGACGGGAACGCGGGCGCAGGGATAAAACATCCGGCTTGAGACAGCTTCCGCCGGTCAGCGCTGAGCGCTTCGTTCAGCGGCCGAACTTGCGTTCCAGTTCGCGGGTGGAGGTGAAGATCATGGTGGGCCGCCCGCGCGGGCAGGTGTAGGGCATACGCGTGGCAGCCAGCGCGTTCACCAGCTGGTCCGCTTCGGCGTCGGACAGCACGCGTTGCGCGTCTGCGGCGGCGCGGCAGGCGGCCTGGGCGATGAGCTCCTCGCGCCACTTTTCCGAGCCGCGGCGCGTGCCGGCGTTCTCGAGATCGTGCGCGATGTTGGCCAGCAACTCGCGGCAGGAGACGCCGCCCAGCACATCCGGCAAGGACTCAACCAGAAAGTGGTCGCTGCCGAAATCCTCCACGCCGAAGCCCATCTCCTGCACAATCTTCAGGTATTTGCGCAGCCGCGCCGCATCGGCGGGCGCGAGCTGGACCGTCTCCGGCAGAAGCAGCTGCTGCGACATCCCGCCGCCCTTTTTGCAGGCGTCCATCAGCCGTTCATACAGCACCCGTTCGCGGGCCGCACGCGGATCGACCGTGACAAAGCCGCCGTCGGTTTCCAGCAGGACGTAGCGGTCCGCGACCTGCCCCAGCACACGGCACCAACGCCACGGCGAGCCGTCCGACGGCGCCGGCAAGAGGGGCAGGCCGGCGCCGGTGGGCACCGCCGGGGAAGGCGCCGCACCCCCTGTAGGGGCGGGTCGCGTGCCCGCCCGTTCTCCGGGATAAGGGAAGGGGGAAGGGGACAAGGGGCCATCGGCAAGGGGCAAGTGTGCGGAGGCTTCGGGGACAAGGGTGCGGAGCGAGACAGAAGAGCCGGAGGCCGGCCAAGGAGGGTTGGGAGGGCCCGCCTCCGTATGGGCTGCGCACGGCGCGGAGGCCGTCCCGCCAGAGAGCGTACTCTGCGCCCGCCTCACGCCCAAGGCTTCGCTGATGGCGAGGATGATCGCCTCGCGCACGTCGGCGGGCTTGTGGAAGCGCACCTCGCGCTTGGTGGGATGCACATTCACATCCACCCGGTCAGGCGGCATTTCAATAAAGAGCAACACGATGGGCTTGCGGTCGCCCCCCAGCGGCGGGTAGGCCTCGCGCAGCGCGTAAGCGATGACGGGCGCGGTGGCGGGCCGCCGGTTGATGAAAACGTACTGCTCGCTGCGGTCGCTGCGGGTCGTGTTGGGCAGGCTCACGAACCCGAAGACCCGCACGCCGTTCACGCTCTTGTTGACGGGCCGCAGGGCGGCGCAGAAATCCGCGCCGAAGAGGTCGCGGATGCGCTCTTCCAGCGTGGCGCCGGCCGGCAGGCGGCACAGTTCGCGGCCGTCGGCGGTGAGGCTCAGGCCGATCTCGGGGTGCGCCAGCGCGTGGAGGGTGAAGACCGCCTTGATGTGCGCCTGCTCGGTCTGGTAGGCGCGCAGGAACTTGCGGCGGGCGGGCACGTTGAAAAAAAGGTCGCGCACTTCGACCGTGGTCCCGGCGGGCACGCCGATGTCGCGCACGTCTTGCAGGCTGCCGCCGGTGACGACCAGCTCGGTGCCGGCCTCGGCCTCTGGACAGCGGGTTTTGAGGATGAACCGCGAAACCGAGGCGATCGAAGGCATGGCCTCGCCGCGGAAGCCGAGGGTGTCGATCTTCTCGATGTCCTCCACGTCGCGGATCTTGCTGGTGGCCTGGCGCTCAATGCTGAGCAGCGCGTCGTCGCGGCCCATGCCGCAGCCGTTGTCGCGGAGCTCGATCAGCTTGCGGCCTCCCGCCGTCACCGTGACATCGATGCGCGTGGCCCCCGCGTCGATGGCGTTTTCGAGCAGCTCTTTGACCACCGAGGCGGGACGCTCCACCACCTCGCCCGCCGCGATCTTGTTCGCGACGTGGATCGGCAGCAAACGTATATGACCGTCCTTTCCCATGAGACAACAGAATGAACACTTGCCCGCAGAGCGTCAAGCAGGTTTATTGGCCTTGTTGCGCCATCCGGTTTCTTGCTATTCTTTTCCCCGATCGGAAAGGTGCGCATGCGTTCACTACAGACTCTTTTTCGTGCTGGCTTAAAAACTTTTCTCCTGCTGTCGGCCGGCTTGGCCTCTGCCCAGACCGCTCTCACCCCCGACTGGTCCTCCTATGTCGGCGGCGATTGGGACACGGACGGCGTGTATGCCATTACGGGTGACAGCGCCACAAACAGCTACATCGGAGGGTTTCTGGGCCAGGGCTGGATCCAGAGCGCTCCCGAGGTTCCTGTGACCGAGCCCTACAATTATCAAGGCGCGCAAGACGCCTTCGTGGCCAAGCTGAACCCCGGCGGCGGCCTGGCGTGGTACATCTGCCTCGGCAAGGAAGAGAACGACCGCGTCACGGGGCTTGCGGTTAG
>CAZXVN010000055.1:0-3308 GCA_964643945.1 uncultured Lentisphaeraceae bacterium
AACACTCTTTCCCTACACGACGCTCTTCCGATCTCTGAGAAGGTCCGTAATCAAATCTCCCATACCCTTCACAGCCTCAACCTGATGTGAAGGCTGCCCCCTCTTTCACCACTCCCACACCTCCACCACTCCCACACCTCCTGTTATGAAAATCGCCATTCTTGGAGCCGCAGGACGCATGGGCCAAAACCTGTTGCGGTGCGCCAGCAAGTTAAACGGATGCGACATCGTCGCCGCCGTCGAACATCCCGACCATCTCGCCATCGGCGCGCATGTCAAGGTGATCACCGGCATCCGTTCGGAGGCCTTGCCTGACTCGCTGTGCTTTACAGACGACTGGCCGGAACATGCTGACGCGGTCATCGACTTCACTTTCCACACCACCGTCATCGGCAACCTCGAAAACGCCGTCGCCTGCGGTCAGGCCTACGTGCTCGGGACCACCGGCCTCAGCGATGAGGAGCAACGGGCTGTCCACGCCGCAGCGGCAAAACTCCCCATCGTCTGGGCCCCTAACATGAGCTTGGGCATCAACCTTCTGCTCGAACTCGTTCGCCGTTCCGCCGCCATTCTGGGCCCCGATTATGACGCCGAGATCGTCGAGATGCACCACCGCCTGAAGAAAGACGCCCCGAGCGGCACCGCGATCGGCCTCGCCGAAGCACTCGCCGCAGGTCGTGGCGTGAATCTGCAAGAGGTCGCCTGTTACGGACGCGAAGGAATCACCGGCGAGCGCCCGCGCGGCGAGATCGGCATCCATGCCTTGCGCGGCGGCTCGGTCGTCGGCGACCACACCGTCATGTTCGTGGCGGACGAGGAGCGCGTCGAATTCACACATAAGGCCACCAGCCGCGAAGCGTTCGCTACCGGTGCCCTGCGTGCCGCACTCTGGCTCAAAGATCGCAAGCCTGGCATCTACACCATGCGTCATGTGCTCGGCTTCGAAGCCGTGTGACGCACCTCCTCGCATAAGGGCCGCGTCACGCAGACCCCTCAACAGACTCACGAAGCCATTCTCTCGCTCGGCAGCAATCAGGGCGACCGCCTCGCGTGGCTGAACCGGGCGTGCGACACGCTGGCGTCGCTTCCCGATATTGACCTTCTCGAATGCTCCCCCGTTTATGAGACCGAGCCCGTCGGCGTGCCCTCCGAATTCGCCGAACTTCACTTCCTCAACTGCGTAGTCATCGTCGCGACACGCCTGACTCCCGGATCTTTTTCCACTGTGATCCACGCCGTCGAAGACAGACTGGGGCGCATGCGCAGCGACACCCCTAACCGGCCGCGCACCATCGACATCGACATCCTCGCGTTCGACGACCTGCGTTGCGTGTCGCCGCTGCTCACGCTGCCGCACCCTCGCGCACATGATCGCCGTTTCGTGCTTCAGCCGCTTGCTGATCTGCGGCCTGGTTTTGTTTTCCCCGGCGACACCCTTACCGTCTCCGAACTTTTGCGGACCCTGCCGCCCGAACCGCGAGTTAAGCGTTACGATTGATCGCGGCGCAAGCTTGTCAGATCGCCGGGTCTGTGCTATTTTTCACCCGTTTCAAATGCCAGCATAGCTCAGTTGGTAGAGCACTTGATTTGTAATCATGAGGTCATCGGTTCGAACCCGATTGCTGGCTCCAACAAAACACCAAGAAAAGGCCCGATTTTATTGGGTCTTTTTGCTTTATTACGTGTTTGACTACTTTTTGCTCTATGTGCTATGATTTGGTCGTTTTAGCACCATTTGTTAGAACGCGTTAGAACGGAGGCGCATAATGGCTAAACTCGGAACTGGGAGTCTGCAGCAAAAAAAAAGCTGGTGGTATTTCGTTACACGCACCTCGGAAGGGAAATTAAAGTGGCAAGCGCTGCATACGCAGGATCAGGGCGAAGCTGAGCGAAGGGCGTCCGTACACCACGGACTTGCACTTGTCGAAGATGACCGCTCTCAATGGCTGCGTACACTTGTAGAGCAGGGTGAATGGGCGAAGGCGGAAATGGTGAGAAAGGAATCCGGACGCGCCGCAGTGTCGGTGTCATGGAATGACCTGTTCGAGACCTGGAAACGTTCAGCACGAAAACTGACGGGGCACGCTTATACATTGAGCGGATATGAAAGCCAGACCCATGTCATGATCCGTTGGACAGACGAACACGGGATAGCTTCTCCCGCCGAGCTTAAAACCTTACAGGCTCAAGCCTACGTGTCGGAACGGTCGAAGACAAAGATTAGTGCGGGACGTGAGGTGGCCTTGTTTTCGCGCATCTGGCGCGATCTCGGAATGCCTGACGTTTGGAAAGACCTGGTTCCGCCGTTGGGAGGCACGAAACGTCCAGAAAGATATCGCCGCATCACGCTCGATGAGGTTCGCAAGCTGGTGAACGCATTGAAAACGGGTGCCGAAGCAGGTCGCAATGGTGGAAAGTGGGTGAAGGGAAGCGTCAAACCTGTGCCCGACGTGGCAGACCTCGTGACCATAGCATACCACACCGGACTCAGGCGCGGAGATTGCGTGCGCCTCTCGACGAACAACATTGACGACAACTTTCTGAGAATTATTCCTGAGAAAACGGCATCCCGTAAAGGACGCCCCCTGCTGATCCCTCTACAATCGGAGGCAAGCGCCGTCGTTGCACGACTGGTAAAACATTCCGCCGGAAACGGACTCCTGTTTCCGCGCCTAGCCGACGCATGGCTTAACAAGTGTCTGCGGCAGGCTTTCAGCAGAGCCAACATCAGGAGCAACGAGTTTGGAAAGGCGAGCTTCCACGGTCTGCGTGCTACGTTCATCTCGTCCATGGACGAGGCTGGCATCCCGCCACATGTAACCGACGCCATCACGGGTCACGCGCCAGCGGGCATGCACGGCCGGTACACACAGCCGGGACGCGACTCCCTCATGGATGCGGTCAAACGCGCGATCGTGCCGCTCGGCGTTTAGGCACAATCAACGAAATGGCAACTTAGAAAAGAAACGGGCGGCAGAACATAGTCCCGCCGCCCGTCCTAGCCCTCGCCAACCGCTCCAGGATCGCGCCTATTGCGCCGGTGCCGCCGCCTCGCCAACTAGACCCCCGGAAGGGACGGCCGCAACCGGCGCAGGCGTAGTGACCGCCGCCGCGCCGGTGCCGCCCTTCCCGATCAGGCCGGCGAAGAACTGGCCGACCGCGCCCAAAGCCGAATCCCCCATCGGCATGTTCAGGCTCGGGTCGGTCTTGTTGCCGCTGGCGATCGTGTCCGTGCCGCCCTCGATCTGCTGGTCGTTGACGCCGATCTGCACGGAGCGCGGATACTTCGGGTCGTCCACACCCACCGG
>CAZXVN010000056.1:0-17630 GCA_964643945.1 uncultured Lentisphaeraceae bacterium
GTTGCTTTACGCGGCGCAGTGCGAGATGCTCTATTGCGCGCTGGGCCTGAGCTTCGGCTGTATCACTGTCTTCTGGCGCGGCAAGTACGAGGCTAGCCTCGCCAAATAGCCGGATTCCCCTTAAACCACAAGACGCCGCGCCGCACACTGTGCCGCGCGGCGTCTTGGTTTCGCCCGATTTTCAACGAACGTGGCTAGGCAAAGTGACCGACAATGTGTACCCTGTTCACGGTCAGGCGCCATGTATCTGTAACTCAAGACCTTCTTGCCGCCATGTCACGCAACCCCCTTTCCCTTTTTCTCGCTTGCCTCGCAACCTCGCTGGTGGCGGGCGGACGCCCTGACGAGATCGTCTGGGCAAACAGAACGCAGGATGATCATCCCGCTCTCATCCCCTTTACCGAGGTCGCTGGCTGGCGCGTCGAGACCCTTGATGCTGTCGCACACTTCGAGCGCTCTCAGGACGTCTTGCTTTTCGGTGACGCCGTAGCGAAACTTACCTATCACGCCACTGGAAAAGCTCCTCGCATAACACTCTATCCGCCCGAACCGCTCGCCATCACCAGCGCCTTCGATGCCGTCACCTGCTGGATCTACGGCAACAACCACAGCTACGCGCCCGACCCCACAACACCTCCGGTCAACGCCACGCTCAACTTTTCCGACTCCGAAGGTAATCCGTTTTCCGTCCACCTGGCCACCGTCAATTTCAAAGAGTGGTTCCTCTGTCACCGCCGCCTCGACTCCGGCCTGCTGCCGCGCATCGCCGCGGGGGCCAAGTTCCTCTCGATCTCTGTGACCCAAGGAACCAACACCGAGGCGCGCACGATTTACTTCAACAGCCTCGCCGTCTTCACCGAAGGCTTTGCGCCCGTCACCTATACGCCCCGCCCGCAGCGTGGTGTACGCCTCTTCCCCGCCTGCAGCCCTGGCGTCAACACAGGTCCCGGCACACTGCCCTTTCCAGACACACCCCTCACCATCATTCCGCGCGATTCCGCACCCAGCGTGATACGCGTTGCAAAAAGCAGCAGCGGCTGTTATCTCCTCATACGCGACGGCGAGGACGGTCGCCTCGAAGTCCGCCTGCCCTCCAAAGTCGGCGACTGGGACGACCTCGCGATGCGCTGGACTGACACGGGCGACTGGGTCTTTGTCTGCCAAGGCGGCGGACTCTACTTTTTGTCCGAGGCTGGCCAAGGAGTTCCGCTCCGTGCAGCCCATGAGGAGATGCGCGTCGCCTCCGATGGCAAATGCGTCACCTATACGGGACGCCTCTCCACCGCCGATTCATACACTTCAAAAGTCACGCTCCGTTTCCGCCTCATCGGCAAATCGCTGGTTATGGATCTTGAAGCCGACGGCGGTCGCGTGCGAGAAGTCCGTTTCGGCGCCACACATGGTTTTGAAAATCCGCGCCGCGTGACCCTGCCTTACTACACCTACGGTTCTGCGGACGCCTTCGCGCGTCCCGCCGTCATCGTCTCAGGCGCAGCCGACACCCCGCTTTTTTTCATGGCCCATGTCGATTGGACGCAGTCCAACGCCTCCACGCTGTGGGCCGACACCCCACGCTCCGGCAGCTTGACCGCCAGTAACGGCGGCACGCGCTACCTGCCCAAAACCAGCGGCCTGCTCAATCCCTGCTTTGAACGTTTTGTCCTCACCCTCTCGCCGACATTCGAAGACGTGTTGCCCAGCATCCCCAACCCTGTCTCGCCTTGGAAGCACATCACCGGCACCCGCGTCTGGCGAGCCCACGGCGCGAGCGATCGTGCCCGTGACATCGCCTACTGGCGCGATGTGCGACGTTGGGGCATGACCCAGCTTGTGGTCACCGACCACGAGACGGGGTGGCGCGACGGCAACGAGAGCTTTACCTTCCGCACAGCGCCTGCCCCCCAAAAGGGCGGCGATGAGGGGCAGCGTCTTTACGCGCGCATCATGCAGGACGAACTCGGTTTCATTTACGGCCCCTACAACAATTTCACCGACATTGCGCCGATCAACCGCTTCTGGAAAAGCGATCTCATTTCGCGCACATCCGACAACCAACTCCAGCACGCGTGGGAGCGCTGCTATGCGCCCAAACCCACCTGCGCCGTGGAATTCTGCGAAAAGCTCACGCCGATCATTGAGAAGAAGTTTGGTTTCAGCACCGCTTACTGCGATGCCCACACCGCCGTTACCCCGTGGAGCCGCGTCGACTTTGATGCCCGCGTACCCGGCGCAGGCACCTTCGCCGCCGTCTTCTACGCCTACGGCGAAATCATGCTGATCCAGAAGGCCGCTTGGAACGGTCCGGTCTACTCCGCAGGCAACAATCACTTCCTCTATTGCGGCCTCACCGACGGCAACTACGCCCAGGACCAGAACTACCACTTCACTGACAATCCGTGGCTCGTCGACTTCGACCTCCGCAAGCTGCACGGTCTGTGCTGCAACTTCGGCATGGGCAGTCCCGAAATGTTCGATCCCGGCCACAGTGAATCCAAAGATCCCGATGTTGCCTGTGACCGCTTTCTCGCAGCGACGGTCGCTTTCGGGCATTCAGGTTTCCTGATTCACGGCCGTGCCGGCGAACTGCGCAGTTACTACATGCTCCAGGCCCTTGCCAGCCTCTACACCCAAGCCGCCGCCGTTTCCATCCACTATGTAGACGCCAACGGTGAAACCGTGACCCCCTCGACGGCTGTTGCAAACGATGTTTTCCGCCGATCGCAACTTGTCACACGTTACGCCAACGGGTGCGTCACCGTTGTCAACGGCCACACAAGCGAACGCCTCAAAACCCGCGTCGACGACACCGCGCTCGACCTGCCGCCCAACGGCTACTGGGGCTGCGGCTCAAACGGTGCCGTGCGCGTTTTCAGCGGCGAGATCAACGGGCACCGCGCCGACCTCTCGGTTTCGCCCAAGTATACCTATATCGATGGGCGCGGCACGTTCACACGCTTCCCCGAAGGTGCCAGCGCTGGCGTGGCCATCTGCCGGACACTGCCAAAAGACGTCGCTGAAATTTTACTCTACAACACCACCGAGGCGGGCTTCCCCTTGACCATCACCCAGGCGGTCGCCATCGACAAAACCAATGCCGTCCTTGGCCGTGTCGATGTGCGCACCTCACGTGGCCTCAGTTATGTGCAGCCCGTCACGAACGCCTTCGCCTACCGCATCCGCAAGTCCCGTCAGCCACCCGTTGCGACACTCACAAGTGACCGTGCGGAGGTGGCCGCTGGAGAACGCCTCATCGTCCGTGGTCGCACAGCGCACGAAGTTGTGATCCCGTCCGACGCGAAACCCGGCACACGCGTTTGGCAGACTTTTGAGAACGCATGGATCGACTTCACTGTGATTAATCCCGTCACGCTCGTGCGCATCGAACCCCCTGCTTCCGTCCATGCGTGGGGAGCCGAGTGATCACACCTCAAGAGGCTGCTTGACCGGGCACCCGGCAAGCCAGATGAACGGGGCGGCTCTTCGCAGCCGCCTGCTTTCCGGTTGCTGGCTCAACGGGGGCCGCGCAAAACACACCCGCGGAATCGTCCTACTCCTCGACGAGCGCCTCTGTCGCTGGCACCCCTTCGACCGCCGCTACTGCTGGCACCCCTTCGACCGCCGCTTCCGGCGGTAGGGCAACAACCTGCGGCTGCGCCACGGGCACGCCCATCGCCGCGCCGCGGCGAACGGGCGGCTGTCCTCCGCCCTGCTGTTTTTCTCCAGGCAGGAAACGGAATGCGGGGTAGTTGACCGGGCTGCTCAAGACGTCATTGTAATATTCGATGACATGGCCCTTCTCGACTAACCAGGCGAGTTGCACCAGCGTCTCTTTGATCTTGGCAGCATCGCCACCCGCCAACGCGGTCGCGAGTTCACTCTTCGTGCATGCCGCGTGCTCGTTCACATACGTCAGCACGTCGCGCAACGCCTGTACCGCATGCATGGGGTCAAGCACCACCGGCTGCTTGAGCATCACAAAGTCCTGTCCTTTCGGATCATTCACACGGAAGAGATACAGGCTGCGATGACGGAAGGCGCCGCGCAACGCGAAAAAAAGCGAAGCCGGGAAACGGCGTTCGCGGTTGAGTGTGTCCTTCAGCGCGAAATAAAGCGGACGGCTGGTTGTCTGCATCGCGACGGCCGCCGTGCAAATCAAATGACGCGAGCTGGCGATCTGCTCGGGAAGAATCTCCCGCATGAAAATCAACTCCGCAACATCCCGTTCCATAGGAGGCGCTTTCGGCGCAGGCTCCTGCTCGGCAGCTTCAGTTGCGGCCGCTCCAGCCACATGCTCCGCCAGCGGCTCGGCAGCCGTCGGTTCCGCACCTTTGCGGCGATAAATTTTCTTGCGGGTACACTGCTGCCGCCACTGCTCAATCCCCTCTGTTTCACGGATCGTCTCGATCCGCGACCGATACGCCTCCTCCGTCATGTTCGGGAATTTCGTCCGAAGCATCTCTTGCACCTTGGAGTTGAAGCTGTGATGGTTCGGCGGCCCGAGCAACTCACCGCTCAACCCGCACCGCGCCACGCACACGAACGCTCCCGACGGCGGTTCGCAGTCGATCTCCTCCACATCAAAGAAATCCTGCATGTGCCGATTGACGATGTGCGTGCGGATTTCCTCTTCGGTTAGCGCGGGCAACCCGCACACCTTACACTGGAACAGCATAAGCTGCTGATCCTTGAGCGGCCCGATCCGGATGAGGCACGAAGCGGGGTTGTCGAGAAACAGCCAGGCAATATCACGAAGCGGGAACGCACGATGCGAAGTCTGGATGCGGCGGATCACCGCACCGAGCGCCTTCTGCTCAGGCAGCACGCGGATCTCGAGCGGCAACGGCGTATACTCGGGACGCGGCGGATAAGAATCACGACGCTCATTACGATCTTGACGCGGCCCGCTCTCGGGTCGAACCCCGCTTTCGGAACGCGGGGAGCGGAGATCCGCCACCGCTGCGCGAGATTCCGGACGCGGCATGTCTGAACCTGAACGGGGTGCACCATCAAACTCTCGGCGCGGAGGCTTGCGCTCCGGCTTCCTGCGATCGCGGTCACCGACGTTGCGTGAGGGACGGCGATCACGACCGCCGTCTCGTCCCCCATGACGGCTTTCGCCATCGTCGCCGCCATTGGACCGCTCATCACGATAGCGTTGCAGGTTCGCATCCGGAGACGTACGCGCCCAATTCGGAGCAAAGCTCAAATCCAACACAATCCCGTCGTTTTCCTGCTCTACAGGTTTCGCCTCTTCGTTCTCGCTCATGGTTTGGACATATTACCTTTGTATGACCGTACGGTCAATGTGATTTATCGCTCAGCGCACGGCACCGGACGCAACCGCCGACAAGAGACCCCCGTTGAGAAGAATGGTGTTCTGCCGTGCGCTGAGAGTCGTCGACACAGCGAACGCCGTACCTTGCGTCACGTTTCTGACCACCGCTTTGCCATCGCCGGAAACCACCGCACGAAGCCCGTCGATGATTAACGTGTCCCCCTTCGCAATCGTATCGTAATCCGCAGGATTGTCGAAAATGAAAGGCACGATGCCGAAGTTGATGAGGTTCGCGAAATGGATGCGCTCAATGCTCTTGGCGACCAGCGCCTTCACACCCAAAAACATCGGACACATCGCCGCGTGTTCGCGGCTCGACCCCTGCCCGTAACTTTCGCCCGCCACAATGATGTTCTGCAGCCCCGCCGCGCAGTTCGCCGAGGCGTTCGCATAAAATGCGGAGTCCACGTGCTCGAACACATACTTTGCATACTGCGGCACGTTCGAGCGATACTTCAGACGCTTGCCTGCCGGCATGATGTGGTCAGTCGTGATCCTGTCCCCGACCTTGATCACCGCGACACCGTTCAGCGTCGCGGGAAGCGGCTTGCCCGACGGCACCTGGCCGATGTTCGGGCCCCGCACGATCACCGTGCCCGGCCCGCCTTGGCCTGCGGTCTCGCGGAACAGGAAAAGGCTGTCGTTCACATCGAACGCAGCAGGCTCTGCCACCTCTTTCGGCAACGCGTTCAACGTGCGCGGGTCAGTGAACACGCCGGTCAGCGCGGCCGCGACGGCCGTTTCCGGGCTCACCAGATAGACCTGCGCGGACTGTGTGCCCGTGCGTCCCTCAAAGTTGCGGTTGCTGGTGCGCAGGCTAACCGCATCGGTGCCCGGAGACATGTGGTTGCCGATGCAAAAACCGCAGGCGTTCTCGAGAATACGCACGCCCGCCGACACAAGATCGGTCAGCAGCCCCTCCTTGGCCAGCATCGCCACCACCTGCCGCGAACCCGGTGCCACGCCGGCCTCCACGTCGGGGTGCACCTTCCGGCCGCGCAACATCAGCGCCACGGTCTTGAGGTCGCGGTAGGACGAGTTGGTACAGGATCCGATCAGCACCTGATCCACTTTCTTGCCAGCAAGGGAAGCGAGAGCCGCAATCCTGCCCGGCGAGTGCGGACACGCCGCCATGGGCTCCAGTGCGCTTAGATCAATCTCCAACGTCGTGTCATACGCCGCACCGGCGTCGGCCAGGAGTTCGGTCCAGTCCTGCTCACGGCCCTGTGCCTTGAGGAAGGTGTGCGTCGTGGCGTCGCTCGGGAACACCGAAGTTGTCACCCCCAGCTCCGCCCCCATGTTGGCGATGGTCGCCCGAGCCGGTACGCCGAGGCCTGCCACACCGGGGCCGCCGTACTCCAACACGCGCCCCACATTGCCGTTGGTGCCATACACCGAAAGCACTTTCAAAATCACATCTTTGGCTGACACACCGGGCGTGAGCGTGCCTGTCAGCCACACCCGCGTGACTTCCGGACTGGTCAGATAGAACGGTCCGCCACCCATGGCCACCGCCACATCGATGCCGCCCGCCCCGATCGCAACCATCCCGAGGCCGCCGCCCGTGGGCGTGTGCGAATCGCTGCCGAGCAACGTCGCACCGGGCTTGCCGAAGCGCTCGAGATGGAGCTGATGGCAGATGCCGTTCCCGGGGCGTGAGAAGACCACCCCATAGCGCTGCGCCACGCTCTTGAGATACGCATGGTCGTCCGCATTCTCGAAGCCGACCTGAATCGTATTGTGGTCCACATAGCTCACGGCCAGATCAGCCTTTACGCGGTCGAGCCCCATGCTCTCAAACTGCAGGTAGGCCATTGTGCCCGTTGCGTCCTGAGTCAGCGTCTGGTCGATGCGGATCGCCACTTCCTTTCCAGGGGTGAGGTCACCTGACACTCGGTGGGAGGCGAGGATTTTTTCAACGATGTTCTGTGCCATGCGAAAAGCTCCTTTGAAACGCGTTATGGTGCAAAAAATCGTTTCTTACAACAAGTCTAAACTTCGGCCCCGCGTGTGCCAAACAGAATTGTGGGTTTGAAATACAAAGCGGAAATACAAAGCAATCCAAAATCCACTCGACGTTCTCACACCGTGTAATGTACACTTCTTATGGGTTGTGAGATCGACTCTTAAAGCGAAAAACACCTATGATCTGTACGCGCAGGAAATTCGTGAGAGGAGTCACTACAGCAGGTGTAGCCCTGCCGATGATTGGCGCAATGATCACGCCGGCATCAGCCTCAGAAGAGCCTGAACAGGAATCCGAAAAAGGAGCAGCCATGAGCAGCATTCATATCGGCGTGAATATGGAGTTTGTAAGACATGCGGACAAATCGTTCGAGTGGGGTGTCGCGAAGGCAGCCGAACTCGGCTATGAATACGTCGAGCCCATGGTCCACTGGGGCCGCGAACTGCTCAGCGAGGCCGGCTACTTTCACAGCGTTTCGATGCTTGATGACCCGCTGCGCATCAAACATGCCTGCGAAAAAGCGGGGGTTAAAGTTTCAGGACTTTCAACCCATTGTCCGCTGTGCAAGCCGGAGATCAGCACGGAATACCTCAAGCAGGCCGTCCGCTTTGCCGCCGAATGCGGCGCGCCCGTTGTCAACACCGACGAGGGACCCAAGCCGTCGTGGACCACGGAGGAAGAAGATCATGTCCTCATGCGCTATACGCTGATGGAGGCTTCAAAACTCGCAGAGCCCCGCAAGATCATGATCGGCCTGGAGCCACACCAGCAATACAGCAAAACACCGGCTGGCCTTGACCGTATCGCGGGACTCGTGCAAAGTCCCGCCATCGGCATCAACTTTGACACAGGCAACAGCTACCTGTCTGGTCAGGACCCCTATTTATGGCTTGAGAATGTGATGGGGCGGCTTGTGCACTTGCACGCCAAGGATATTTCCGTCCAACATTCCACGGCCGAACGCGGCAAAGTCACGGGCACACCGGTGGGTTGCGCCTGCGGCGAAGGCGTGATCGACTGGGCACGGGTCATCGCCCTCTGTCAAAAGGCCAAGCGGGACATTGTCTTCAGCGTCGAGTGCGGCACAGTCGAGCAAGCCGAACGTTCGATCAAACATCTGAAAGCGTTGCTGAAATAACCACGCCAGCACGGTGCCCGACTTTCCGATCCGTTTATAGAGAATCAAAAAAGAAAAGTTGCTCGGAATCGTCCTTTCAATCGCCAACCGGTTTTTGATATCTTTTGTATTTCGGCGATCCCGCCGGACAAAGCAGGAGCAAAGCATGACGAAGGTGCAGAAGAAGAAGGAAGTCGAGAGCAAGGATTCTTGGGTAACCTACCGGCCTGAGATCAAGGTGCTGGATTGCACCATTCGCGATGGCGGTCTGATCAACGAGCACTTGTTCAACGATGAACTGGTACTCGCCGTTTACAACACCTGTATCGCCGCAGGCGTGGATTACATGGAGATGGGCTATAAGGCGTCCAAGCGAGTCTATTCGCGTGCCGACCATGGCGCCTGGAAGGTCTGCGACGAAGCCGATTTGCGCCGCCTCGTCGGCGACCAGCCCGACCCGAAGGTAAAGCTCTGCGTGATGGCCGACGCCGAGCGCACCGACTACCACGAGGACATCCTGCCGAAGGAGCAGAGCGTCCTGAGTTGCATCCGCGTCGCCTGCTATATCCACCAGATCCCGACTGCGGTGGATATGATTAAGGACGCTCACGACAAGGGTTATGAGACCACGGCGAACATCATGGCTGTGTCAGCCGTCAACGAAAAGGAACTGCGCGAGGCACTGGACGTGTTGGCTGTGACGCCGGTGGACGTCGTCAACGTCGTAGACAGCTACGGCACGCTCTACTCCGAACAGATTCACAGCCTCGTGCGGATGTATAAGCGGGCGCTCGAGGGCACTGGTAAAGAGGTGGGCATCCACGCCCACAACAATCAACAACTCGCCTACGCCAACACCATCGAGGCGATCATCTGCGGCGCGAATCGGCTGGATGCCACGATCTACGGCCTCGGACGCGGTGCCGGCAACTGCCCGATGGAACTTCTGCTCGGATTCCTGCGCAACCCGAAGTTCGACCAGCGCCCCCTCCTCGAATGCATCGTGAAGCACATGTTGCCGCTATCAAGGAAGATTGACTGGGGCTACAGCATTCCCTACATGATCACCGGCCAACTCAACCAGCACCCCCGCGAAGCCATGGAACTCCGCGAAAGCAACCGCAAGGAAGACTTCGTTGCCTTCTACGACAAGATGATGGAATAGGGCGTCAGTCTTCAGATACGAACTCCGCAATGAAGGGACGACCTCCGTTGACGTTTGAGACTGGCGACGTCATGGCGAAGAGTGACAAGGGGGCTACGCATGACGCGCACGGCACCCTCGGTGATCGCTTCCCTAAGTACGGTGTTCAAGTCATAAGAGGTTCCCTCTGGTTCGTCCGTTTGGAATCGCTGATCAAAACGACCAGCAACGTCTACAATTTACGCTGAGACACAGGCACTGTCAAGTAAGTCGCGCAGTTGTGCGACCCCTGTGTTTGTGCTCGCAAGACGTGGCCGTTTTTTCTAAACTCTCCTTTATATACACAAGGAGTTAATACATGCTCTCCCGTGTCTACTCAGGTGCCGTATACGGTGTCAATGCCTATGCTGTCGAGATCGAGGTCAATGCCGGACGAGGAGACTCTCAGTTCGTGATCGTTGGCCTGCCCGACGCCGCCGTGCGCGAAAGCAAAGATCGCGTCTGGGCCGCGATGAACAACTCGGGCTTCCGGCCTACCCTTGGACGCACCACCATCAACCTCGCGCCCGCCGACATCAAGAAGGAAGGCCCGGTCTACGACCTGCCGATCGCCGCAGGCCTGCTCGCCGCCACAGGCGAAGCCGAAATGCCGCACCTCGACCAGTATGCCCTCATCGGCGAACTCGCCCTCAGCGGCGAGGTCCGGCGCGTGCGCGGCGTCCTGCCCGTCACCCTCGAAATGCGCAGACAAGGCAAACGCGGCATCCTCGTGCCCTCGGACAATGCCGAGGAAGCCGCCGTGGCTGAGGGCATCGACGTCTACCCTGTGCGCCATCTGCGCGAGGCCATCGATTTCCTTTCCGGCAAATTGAACCTCACTCCTTTCAAGATCGACATCGCCGACCTCGTGGAACGCGAACGCCAGCACACCGACGATTTCGCCGATGTGAAGGGACAGGAAACCGCCAAACGCGCCATCGAGGTTGCCGTCAGCGGCGGACATAACATTCTGATGATCGGAAGCCCTGGCGCGGGCAAGACCATGCTCGCGCGCCGCATCGCCTCGATCCTGCCGGATCTGACGCTCGAAGAGGCGCTTGATGCCACACGCATCCACAGCATAGCGGGCACGCTCAAGAGCCACCAGGCCCTTGTTCTGCACCGGCCCTTCCGCTCACCGCACCATACCATCTCGGACGCGGGTCTGCTGGGCGGCGGCGCACACCCGTTGCCGGGCGAAGTGAGCCTCGCCCACCGCGGCGTACTCTTCCTCGATGAACTGCCCGAATTTCACCGCAACGTGCTAGAAGTGTTGCGTCAGCCACTCGAAGACGGCCATGTGACGATCTCTCGCGCCATCGCCTCGCTCGACTTTCCCTCACAGTTCATGCTGGTGGCGGCGATGAACCCCTGCCCGTGCGGTTATGCGGGCGACCCCAAACGCGAATGCCGCTGCACCTCCACCAAGATCCAGGCCTACCGCAACAAGATCTCGGGGCCGCTGCTGGACCGCATCGACATCCACATCGAAGTGCCGCCCGTGCGCTACCACGACCTCAGCACGCTCGGCCGCGGCGAGCCATCGGCCGCGATCCGCGAGCGCGTGGCGGTCTGCCGCAACCGCCAGCGCGAGCGCTTCAGGCATCTGCCGCGCGTCGCCTGCAATGCCGCCATGTCCACACGCGAGGTGCAGACCTTCTGTGCCCTCGGCTCCGACGCAGCCGAACTGCTCAAGATGGCGATGAGTGAACTGAACTTCAGCGCCCGCGCCTATGACCGGATCGTCAAAGTCGCCCGCACGATCGCCGACATGGCAAGCTCCGGCACCATCGGAGCCAACCACATCTCCGAAGCGATCCAATATCGCTCCCTCGACCGCATGATGTGGATCTGACCGCAAGGGGTTAAAAAAGAATCCGAGCCGTTACAGGAAAACTCATTCCGCCGCAGCAGGCGCTTGCGGGGGAGGCGCCTGCCGGACCGCGTCGACAGCCGGAAGCGACGGTTTCTCGTCAGGAAGCGTAGCCCGCGAGAAACGGTCGTCCGGCTTATCCGCGTTCATCTTGATGCGGTACTTGGTGACAATAGCCCTTGCCTCGCTATCGGTCTTGGCCAGTTGCAGCAAGTCCGTCATCATGCCTTGGAGTTTGCTTTCGGCCTGAGCCGCCTGATTAGCCAGAACCGACTGTTGATCGACCAGCCGGAGCGAACCGAGATACTGCTGCACACCTGCGGTCACCTGCCAACCCAGAATGATGTTCAAGCTAACCGCCAGAAGACACAGCGGCAAAAAGGGAGAAAAAGTGCTGTGGCCACTCTCTACTGTGTTCATGTGCGGTTCCTCATTTCGTCTCTGTTCTTCATGTGCGTCAGCGGGAAGCGCCACGCTCCTCTTGGCCTTCGCCCTGTCCGGTGCGTGCGGACGCGGATTCGCTGACATTCGTGCCAACGGACGGGGTCTCCGCCGGCTGAATCTGATAGCCGTGCTTCTCTAGGAGCCTGCGCATTCCGGCACTGCGGGCGGCGGTGCTCGCCATATCCTGACGCAAGCTGTTGCCGATCTGTTGACCCTGCGGACCGAGTATCCCGCTGTTCAAGAGTTGCTGTTTCGCCTGAACCCTGGCCTGCACTCGCTGATTAGCCTGGGCCGTAAACACAAGCGCGATGCTGAGCACGACACAGACAACCGACAGCAAAAGCACAACAAAATAGGATGCGGATTTCATAGTGGCAATCGTATCGTTTTTTGTGGCCAGGCACAATTATTTTCTTCAGCGATTCAGCGAGTCAGCGAGTCTCTCAGCTCTTTCGGGCTAGGCGTCCTGCCGGAACTACCTTACGGGTTGCGGAACGGGAGCGGGTTGCGGTTGCCCACCGTGGCGGGTGCCGTGCCCGAAGCTGGGCATCGCAGGGGTTTCAAGGATGACCTGCACCTGATCGGCGAACTCGCTGGCATGGGAGCCCTGATACCCGACGGCACGTCCCGTCTCCTCCAACAGGTAACGGCGTTCCTGAGCGTACAGGTCGCCCAGCGAGGCCACCACCTCATCCCGCTCGCGGTGAAGGTTCTGCGTATTCTCAGCCCCGGGCTGACTCATCTGCAGCATCAGTTCGTTGGCGCGGGCCACGGTTGCCAACAGCTTCTCGTGGTTCGCTTTCTGCACGTCGTTCATGTTCTTGGTGTCCACGACCGAAAGAAAATCGGCGCGGTCCTGCGCCCGCTGCTCCATGCTCTGACGGAACTCTTCACGCCGCTTCTGCATCTCGGCATACTGCTCCGGATTCTCCTTCTTCATCTGTTCCATAAACTGGTTGCCCGACTGCCGGCGAGACCGATCAACCTGCACCTCCTGCGGTTTCTCCGGTTCCTGCACGGGCTCGGAATCGCGTTCCGCCAAAGCCTGCTCAAGTTCAGCCACGCGCCGCCGCAACGCAGCCGCCGCACGCTCCGCCGCCTCGTCCTTTATAACCACTGTCCGCGGAGTTGAGGCGTCACGCGAGGGACGCAAGACCGTTTCCACCGGATCGGGCTCTTCTTCGGGCACCGTTGTTAACACTTGCCGCACATGCTCGATCCCCGCCCCGGCCAATACGCAAACCAACACCCCTGCCACCATCAGTCCTGTTTTCTTCAGATTCATAGCCATGCTCCCCTGCTTTGATTACACATCAGACCACATTATGCGGCGTCCCTTCGCCGTCAGCGTCAAACCACTAACGCTATTTTGCTTATAAACGGTTCAGAAATGCTTAAATTGCCGAGATTTGAAAAATCATTGCGCCCTCACACCAGAAACCCCTCCAAATGAAAGTTGGGGGTCATCGCAGCTTGCAGCAGTTTGACGATGCCCTCGGCATCCCGCCACAAACCGATGCCTGCGCCGACCTCTACAGGTCCCCGTCCTCCGACACACAGCACAATCCCGTAAGTCACCGTGTTGCCGGACTGTCCCGAACGTCCGCTCGCAACATCCGCAACCGCGTCGAACGGGATACGCCTCTCCCGCTTCGGAAAACCCAGCAGACGCTTCCAGACGACGCATTCGCGCCGGGCCCTGTCCACGACGATCCCCCGCGCAACCAGAAGCATGTTCAGCAGGATCATCACCATAACCCCATCAATCAGCGTAAAGACCGCCGCCAAAAACACCGGTGCCTTCGCCACGGTCCACATCGCGTAGCAGACGCCGGACCACCCCGTTACGAACAGCAGCAGGATCAGGCTCGACGGCAGCGCGCGTGCTGCAGGAAAGGTCAGTTCAAAACCCCCGTCGGACTGCGGTGCCAGATGCAACCCGACCCGGGCGATCAACGCCTCGACCCGCTCCTGACTCACGGCCGAATCCGGCATCCGCTGCGGCACAAACGTGGGCGAGCTCTGCGCCGTCCGCTGCACCGGCACGTCAAACACCGCCTTGTAGTCGATCCCCGGCGCAGCAGCCGTCACGGCCAACCGCCAGTAATACCCTTTGCCGCCTCCCGCAGCCGTCGTGGCCGCTTCGTTGTAGGGGATCGCAAAGCGCACCGGCACCATCGTCTCCTCACCATAAGAGAGACTGCCCGCAATGTGCCGCGAATCCTCCCACATCACATCGCGGTGCGTTTTCGAGTGCTTGCCGCTCCCCGTGGTGTACTGGTGGACACACTGCAAAACCACCCCGAAGCCGTCCTCTGTCTCAACCTTCGCAGGAATCCGGACCGTACCGGAAACCGGCCCGCCCAGCACCCCCGGCAGGGGCGACATTTCGAACACGCTGACCCCGAACTTGCGGAACCGCCCGACCAGATACCCCGCGACCACAGCAGGGATCACGCCGGTGGCGGCCAGCAACCACAAATACCACGGCAGGGGTTCCGGCGCCATGACGTGAAACGCCTTCCACAAGAAACATCCCACGTACCCGTTCCACGCCAGCGCCAGTACTCCGGCGATTTGGTGCGCCGAGGCTCCGCGCATCCGGATCTGCCCTTGGCCGGAGGACGGCTCCGCTCGCATCACCGGCAGGAGCTGCGCCAACCCCGACATAACAATCGCCAAGCCGATCCCGCCGAAGGCCAGCACAAAGACCTGCAGGAAAATCAACATTTCCGGTCGTGGCTTGCGGATCAGAATCACGTCCGCAAAATTCTCCGGATTGACCCAGCAGGCCGTCATCTCCTTCCGGTCCATGCACCGCTTCAACTCCGCATAGACCCTCCGGTGGAACTGCCCGATGTTGTCTGAGCCGGCATGTAGCGACACGCGGTCGCCCGTGTAACGCACACCGTTGACCTGATACTGATACGTCGCCTTCGCCTGATAGCTCGACCCGCCTTTGGAGCCGTGCGACACGCTCAGCTCACACGTCACCACCTGGGCGGGGGTCTCCTGCCACAGCCGCATGGCCTCGGCCCGCATCAGCGTGCGAATTGAAAAAAAGCCCGCGCCCACCCCGATGCCTAAAAAGACCGTCCCGAAAAGAATCAGAAAAAGCGCGCCCTTATTCAATGACATGCCCGTTTCCTGTCTGCACGCATGGGTCTCCGCTTTTTTCACAGACGCACCCTGCTCGTTGAAATTAGCAGTAGGGTATCCGCTTTCCTCCCGCCGCGCAACCTCGAAAAATCCGGACGCTCACCGTTGATGGGCACCCTGTGACACCAGCTCCATCACCTTCTGCCCAAGCTGTTCGAGAGGCACAGGCTCGTCGGGCAACCGTTCGGCAAGCCGCGCCTCGCCATGTTCCCCAAGCCCGGCACCCGCAAACACGACCCCCACCGTCTTCAGGACCTCTCCCTCCCGCCGACGCGAACATTCAATGCCGATCTTCGCCGCCGGATGTCCCGCACACGCATTCAAACAGCCCGAGATGCGCAGATTGTCAGCCACCTCTTTCAGCAGCGTCAGTTTTTCCGGTGTATTTGGCGGGAGATAGCGATCCAGCAAAGCGGCAATCGCATCGCCTGCCGCAGGCGAATCGGCTATGCCGATCTTGCAGACCGACGCGCCGACACAGGTCACAAGATGCCCCTTATACGAGCCGAACGTAAGATCAATCCCGGCCAACTCCTGCCGCAACCGCTTATACAGGCCGGCGAGCGCAGAACCATGAACGAGCGGGATCAGAATGTCTTGCGTGACCAGCAGGCGCACGGCCGGCGAACCGTAGTCCTTCGCCAACGCGGCGATCTTGCGCAGTTGTTCCGCATCGAGATTGCCGTAGGGCACAAAGAGACGCACCGATTTGACCGTGTCGCCGAAACGCGTCGGCAACACCGCGATCTGTTCCCACCACGCAAACCCCTCGACCGGCGTGACCACACGGCCACGCTTCAATCCCTGGGCCAGCGCGCCAAGGAGGTCGCCCGCCTGGATAGCGACAACCGATGCAGCTGTCTGCGCGAAGTACTCCAGATAGAGCCGCTGAAACGCCTCAGCACCCAAACGCTTCAGCAGAAAACGCAAACGTGCCTGATGCCGATTGGCGCGTTCGCCGTGATCATAATAGAACGCTATCAACGCCAACGTAGCCCGGACGATCTGCGAGGCCGGAAGAAATGCAACCAGTTCGAACCCGACCGAACTCTCGCGGCCCAATCCACCTGCCACAAAGACGGAGAAGCCCGCCTGACCGTCACGTTGCCGCGCGATAAACCCTAAGTCCTGAACGGCGGCCCGCAACCGGTCACGCTCGCTCGCAAAGATTCCGATCTTGAACTTGCGCGGCAGGGCAAAGGCTTTTTCACACTTTTGCATCGCACGGTTGAGCGCACGGGCATACGGATAGACGTCAAATACGGCATCCGCCGCGAGCCCGCTGTCTGAGCCCACCAGAATGTTACGGTACGTGTTGCCGCCACCTCCCTTAAACGGCAGGCCCAGCCGGTCACTGGCCACCACTGCATCCAGCACCTGCGCGGCGGAGACATTATGCAACTGGATATCCTGCCTGGTCGTCAGATGCACATGCCCGCCCGTGGCGTCAAGGATGTCGGCAATCCCAGCGAGCTTCTCGCAAGTGACCTCGCCGCCGCTGACACGCACGCGCAACATAAAGTGGCCGTTGCGCTGCTGATAGATGCCGAACGGCGCGGCAACAGGCTTGAGCACCTCAGGCGTCACAGCACCCGCAAGAAAACCGTCGAACACTTCTTTCAATACGCTGTACTTTTTTTTCATTAAGCTCCTAAGCAAGCTTCTAGTCTTGCAAAAAATCACTTGGATCTCAACGGGAGAACGCCTAGATACAGTAGTCGGGGATCACGCGCTGATCGGCCAACAGCGCCAACACGTCATCCACGCTCTGTCCGGTCGGAGCCGTTTCATCAATGGTCATCGCAGCCGACACACCGTGTGCGACCCATTCACCCAGAGCGACCACCAGCAACTCGTTCGGCTGATTCAACACCTTGAGCCGGTTGATCGTGTAGACATCTGCGGCCAGCAGCGTGGTGATGAAAATAAGCCCCGCATCGGTGAGGATGCGCGCGAGTTCACCCAGACGCTGGATCTGGGCGTCGTGCTCCGAACGGTTATCCTGCACATCCGAAGCCAGGCCGCGCGAAAGGCTGGAGAACCCGAGGTAATAGGAGTTCAGGTTCAGCTTAAACAGTCGCAGCTCCAACTCCTTGCCGAACACGTGTACGGCGTGGGCGGAATCGCCGGTGACGATCACGGTCTTTCCGGCATGATGGTTGCGGATGAGCCGGTCCGTAGCGGAAACCAACCCGGTCTCCCAATGGAATTCCCGCCTTTCCACATGGTCGCGCAGAAGTGTAGCCGCATCGCTCACCGCGCGGGGCGTGTCCTGATCAACAAACACGCTGTCGGTGATCATCGCCGCGCCGACCGTGACGTTGCTGATCGGATCGACAAAAACCAGGCTGCCCGTCGCGCGGTTTTCCGTATACGGATCCAGATAGAGCGGCTGCGTCGTCTCGATGACGACCCGGCCGATACCGTTCAGCGGCAGTGAGCTGACTACCGTCTGTTCCATGGTGTTGACATCGATGACATAGAGCAGCGCTTCGATGCGGGCTTTAACAAACCGTCCGGCGTGACGCAACAGAACCTGCAAGCCCGCGCTCA
>CAZXVN010000057.1:0-5343 GCA_964643945.1 uncultured Lentisphaeraceae bacterium
GTGGAGCTGGAGATCGATGGCCAGACGGTCTTCATCGGCGGCATGTGCAAGGGCTCCGGCATGATCGAGCCGAATCTGGCGACGATGCTGGGCTTTCTGACGACCGATGTAGCGATCCATCCCAAGGCGCTGGACCAGGCCTTGCGCGAGGCGGTTGAGGTGAGCTTCAACCGCATCGTGGTGGATGGCGACCAGAGCACGAACGACACGGTCATTCTGATGGCCAGCGGTGTGGCGGGCAACCAGATGCTGACGCCTTACCATCCGCAGTGGCAGTATTTTGTGGATGCGCTGACGACCGTGTGCCTCGAACTCGGCAAGAAGGTGGTGCTCGACGGCGAAGGCGCGACCAAGTTTGTGACGGTGTGTGTGAAGGGCGCGCGGACAGACGAGGATGCCCGGAGAGCGGCACGGGCGATCTCCAAGTCGGCACTGGTTAAAACCTCGTGGTTCGGGCTCGATCCCAACTGGGGCCGCGTGATTGCGGCGGTGGGCTACTCCGGCGCGGAGGTGGACGACCAGAAGACACGGATCAGTTACGGCGACATCTGCGCGTATGACCGGGGCCGCGTGGCGGACAAGGGGCTTCTCAAGGCCATGCAGGAGGTGATGCGCCACCGTGCGTTCGATGTGACGGTGGAGCTGGGGCTCGGCGACAGCGAGGACACGGTCTATACGTGCGACTTCTCGTATGATTACGTGAAGATCAATGCGGAGTACACGACGTAGGGGCGGGAGATTCTCCGCCCCTGCTGGACAGACGGTGATTATGCGGCAAGCGATGGAAAAAGCGGCGGTGCTGACGGAGGCGTTGCCTTACATTCAGGAGTTCAAGGGCTCGATCGTGCTCGTGAAAGTCGGCGGCAGCGTCATGGAGATTCCCGAGAATCTCGAAAGCCTGCTGACGGACATCGCGTTCATGAACGCGGTGGGGATGAAGACGGTGCTGGTGCATGGCGGCGGCAAGGCGATCTCACGGGGCATGGAAGCGGCGGGCATCCCGCCGCTCTTCGTGCTGGGGCTGCGTGTGACGACCGAGGAGGCGATGCGCGTGGTCGAGCGGGTGATCAAGCACGAGGTCAACGCGCATGTGGTGAGCCTGTTGCTGAAACACCGCGCCAACGCGCGGCCGCTGCACGGTGACTGGATCTTCGGGGTCGAAAAGAAATTCGGCAAGGATCCGGCAACCGGCGCGGTGATCGACTGGGGTTACGTGGGTGATCCGCTGGCGGTCGACACGCGGCCTGTGGTCGCGATGCTGGACGCCGGGATCGTTCCGGTGGTGACCCCGCTCGGGACGGGGCCGGACGGGAAGCTGTACAATGTCAATGCGGATACAGCGGCTGCGGCGTTGGCCAAAGCCCTGAAGGTTCGCAAATTGGCCTTCATATCGGATGTGCCGGGCTTGCTGATGGACGTGAACGACCCTTCCTCCTTGCTGGCAACGCTGAGGGTCGACAGTGTGGGGAAGCTCAAAAAGGCCGGCGTTGTAGGCGGCGGGATGTTGCCGAAGTTGGACAGTTGTGTGGACGCGATCAAGGCCGGGGTGGGCAAGGTTCACCTCGTCGACGGCCGCATGCCCCATTCGCTGTTGCTGGAGATTTTTACAAAAAACGGTGTAGGAACGGAGATTATAGCAGATGAGTAAGAGTACTGACATTGCCGCGTTGTTTAACCAATATGTGATGAACACCTATGCGCCGACGGCGACGCTGACCAGCGGCAGCGGGTGTAAGGTCCGCGACTCAGACGGCAAGACGTATCTCGACTTTACGGCTGGCCTCGCCGTTCACAATGTCGGTCACTGTCATCACAAAGTGGTGAAAGCGGTTCAGGATCAGGTGGCCACGCTGGGCCACTGTTCCAACCTGTTCTATAATGTGAACCAGGCCTTGCTCGCGCAGCGGCTTTCTAAGTTGTCGCTCAATGGCAAGTGCTTCTTCTGCAACTCCGGTGCGGAGGCTAACGAGGCGATGATCAAACTCGCGCGCCTGTGGGGTCACGAGACGGGGAAGTACGAGATCATCACGATGCAGAATTCCTTCCACGGGCGGACGCTCGCGACCCTTGCGGCGACGGGCCAGGCCAAGGTGCAGAAGGGTTTTGATCCGCTGCCGATCGGCTTTACGTATGCCGAATTCAACAACCTCGATTCCGTCAAGGCCGCAGTGAACGAGCGTACGGCGGCCGTTATGCTCGAGGTCGTGCAGGGCGAAGGCGGCGTCCTGCCCGCGACCGAGGCGTTCGTGGTCGGCGTGCGCAAACTGTGCGACGAAAAGGGCCTGCTGATGCTCTGCGACGACGTTCAGACCGGCATGGGGCGTACGGGCAAGTGGTTCGGCTGGCAGCATTTCCCGGTCAAGCCCGACGCCTTCACGCTGGCGAAGGCCTTGGCGGACGGTGTGCCGATGGGAGCGCTGGTGGCCTCGCCTGCGTTGTCGGAGCTGTTCAAGCCGGGGATGCACGCCTCCACGTTCGGCGGCAACCCGATCTCGAGCGCAGCCGCGATGGCGGTGATGGATGTGATCGAGGAAGAGGCGCTGGTCAACCGTGCGGCAGAGGCGGGCAACCTGTTCTCTGAAGGCCTCAACGGCTTCGTCGAAAAATACAAGCAGGTGTTGGCGGTGCGCGGCATGGGGCTGATGGTCGGACTGGTCGTTGAAGGCGAGGCCAAAGAGGTTGTGAATACCTGTCGCGACATGGGCCTGCTGTGTTGTGTGGCAGGCGAACACGTGGTGCGCTTCCTTCCGCCGCTGAATGTGAAGGACGGCGATCTCGAAGAGGCGCTGGAGATGATCGGCGACGCTCTGGAGCAGCTCTACGGCGAGCCGGAAGAGGCGTAAGCTTTATCCATTCTTCAGCGATCTGAACGCCGCCACGGAAGACGCTTCCGCGGCGTTTTTTTTTGCTCTAAGCCTTCGCGTACGCCGGACGGAGACCCTTGAGCATGGGATAGTGCCGGGTGTTAAGCGTGAGAAGGCTGGCGTTCTCGGCTTGCGCGGATGCCGCCACAAGGGCGTCAGCCAGACCGACCCCGTGAGATTTGCCATAGTCCCTCTTTAGGAGGCCACCGGCCCGTGCGAGTTCTTGGGTTACGGGGATCACGCGGAAGAGCGAGACGAAAGCGTCGAGAGCGGCCTGCTCCGCCGCGCCTTTCACGCCGGCGTAGAGTTCGGTCACCACGATGGCGGACAGGAGGATGCGGTCCGGACTGCCGCGCACCAGCGCGACCGCCTTGCTGTTGCCGCGAAGGAAATCGACCAACACGTCGGTGTCGGGAAGGACGGGCGAGGTCATGCTTTGCTCCTGTCCCACTCGGCGCGGGTCGCTGCGAAGTCAGGCAGATCCTTGCGGTCTTTCCAGAGACCCGCCGCCGCGCTCAGCACGGCCTCTTTCCGGTCGGGGCCGGACTGGGCGATCAGACGGTTGACGGCCTCGCGGATCAGCTCGCTCAGCTTCATGCCGGTTGTCTCCGCGAGCGTTGCCAGCCCCGCCCGCTCCTGCCGGGTCAAATAAATCTGTGTCCGAACCATAGCCACCTCCAATGTATACACCATCATTATACATCGGCTCCTGCCTGTCAAGCGGTTCATGCGGAATATGCGGGTTGGCTGATTAACCGAGATCGTTTTCAGACAGTAACCGTCGGCCGTGCCTGACAGTCAAAAGGGCGACAGTCGCAGAGCTGACCCGATAAAGGATGCGGTATTCGCCGTACACGATCTCCCGGATTTCGGGTCGCTGGATTTCTGGAACAGGTCTTCCGGATTCGGGGTAGGCGGTCAGCCGCTCAACCGCCTCGAAAAGTCCAGCAAGCCATTTCTCTGACGCGAAAGGGTTGTCGTCCGCGATGTAATCGGCAATCTCTTCGGCTTGGCTGAGCGCGATGGGCGACCAGACGAGCTTCATGCCCGCACCCTCGCAAGGAGTTGCCGCTTCGCTTTGGCATGGGGAATCGACAAGCCTTGATCAAGCTGGTTCTCAGCCGTCTGCACGTCTTGCAGCAGCTCAAGGCGATCCATCAGCTTTTCGTACTCGCCGACATTCATGAGAACCGATGCCGATTTTCCGTGCTGCGTGATCACCATCGGGCGGCGCGTCTCGCGGACCTGCGTCATACATTGGGTTGCGTTTGCCCGGAACTCGGACAGCGGAATGACCCCCGTATTCAAGTCAATGCGTTTCATACCTTGATTCCTTTGTTGTACAGAACAACGTACTCTATTCGGTATCCTTCCGCAAGCCTGTTCACAATACGGTTTGACGTTAAAACGTTAATCTGTCAAAATCTGCATCGAAAGGGGGAGCTCAATATGTGTCCCGTTACAGCGGTCGCTCCCAAGCGCGCGACCATTTATTTCCGTCCGGAACTCCACAAGGCGCTCCGGCTGAAGGCGGTTGAGACCGATTCGTCGATTTCTGATGTGGTCAACGAGGCGGTCACGCTGGCGCTGCGGGAAGATATGGAAGATCTCGATGCGATGCGCGCCTGCGAAGGCGAGCCGACGATGACGCTGGAGGCGATGCTCAAGGAGTTGCGCCGCCATGGCAAGCTATAGCGTGCTCGTCAAGCGCAGCGTATACAAGACGCTGTCGGCTCTGTCCAAAGCGGACGTCAAGCGGCTGACCGATGCGATGCGCCGTCTGGCCGACGATCCCCATCCGCCCCAGAGCAAGCGCCTCACCAACGACGAGCGCTACCGCCTGCGCGTGGGCGACTACCGCATTCTCTACACGGTAGAAAACGAGGTGCTGGTTGTCACCGTAGTCAAAGTCGGTCACCGGCGCGAGGTCTACCGGTAGGCCCGCCGCCCGCGGCGCGGGTAATCCTGAGCCTAGCTGGAAGTCATCAACAAGGTGCAAGAACCGAGGCCATGTATGCGACCTAAATCCTCAAGCGGGCTGACGCTGGTCGAGGCGGTGGTGTGTCTGGTTGTAGTGATTCTGCTCTTTGCGGCGTTGCTGCCCGCCATTCCGTTGTCAGGTATGCAGGCGAACATGTCGGCGGTCGCGATACGCGGCAGGGACATCTTCGTGGCGATAACGGGGGCGAACACCGAACGCGAGGCGCTGGGGCTGCCGCCGGTGTGGCCCTGCGACTTCGACCCGACCGTGATCACCAACGCTGAGGAGCGGGCCCTCTTGGGCGCGTCAACCAGCACGGACTATTTCAGGGAACTGTACGACGAGAAGAGGCTGGGCACCTCCGGTTGGGCTCCGTACGTGGCGGGGTTCGACTATGCAAAGCTGGCGGGCGCGGGCGTGGGGAAGAGTCTGTCCGACGAGAAACTGACGGCGACGAACAACATGTGGACCATCGCCAAGAACGTCCGTGACGACATG
>CAZXVN010000058.1:0-4942 GCA_964643945.1 uncultured Lentisphaeraceae bacterium
GATCTCGCCACCTCCAACCGGAGCGACATCGGCACGTCAAACTTAACAACCACGATACTCGGCTCAATCTTCGCCACGCGAACACTGCTGACACCGCGCAGGTTGGAGTGCCCGAGCTTGATTTCAACGGTATCCACCGGCGTGTTCTTTTTTTGCTTAGGCCGCACGATACACCGCACGGTCGACGCCACCAGCTGACTCACCTCCGAGTAAGATCCGCGCACGGTGACCTGCAACGACAAGGGCTCAACCGTTTCGATGGCCGCTCCGCCCGCACCCGAATCAAACTCCGTCTCCACCGGAATCGTGATCACCCGGACATGACTGATGTCCGCACGGATCGTGAAGTAAATCAACACGGCAATGACCAGTGAAAGCAGCTTCCAGTAACCGTTATTCAATAAAGCGAGCCACAGGAGCGATAACCCTTTTTCAGCTTGCATGGGTATCCCTCCGTGTGTCGCCCGTGCGCATCCGCACCCGTTTCATGGCGTACGTCATCACCCAATCCAGCACCGACAGCGTACGGCGCTTGTTGTTCGGCATGGCTACCCTGAGCCACCGCAGAATCAGCTTGTCGACCTTGTCTTCGCCATACTGGTGCAGCCGCCCGTTGTATGCCGCCGATATTCGGCCCGTCTCTTCCGAAACCACAATGACAACCGCGTCGGTTTCCTCGCTCAACCCCACCGCCGCCCGATGCCTCATGCCGGAAGGGACCAGCTCACTCTGATTCGAGACCGGGAAAAGACAGTGCGCCGCTGCAATCCGGCCCTCGCGCATAATGATGCCGCCATCGTGCAACGGCAACGGCGGCGTGAAGATCGAGAAGAGCAACTCATGACTAACCATCGCGTTGAGTTTAACACCCGAGTCCTCGTAACTGCAAAGCGAAATGCCGCGTTCCACCGCGATCAGCGCGCCGATCCTCGCCCGCGAAAGATCGAGCACGCAACGGCAGAGCGCCTCTGGCACCGACTCTTGCCACAAGGCATATTGCCGGTTGAACAGGCGTTGCCCGCCCACCCAGGCCAGCACACGCCGTATCTCCTGCTGAAACACCACGACCATGCTCAATGCGAGATAAATCAACAGAAAATAGACGACACGTGCCAACACATCAAACCGAAAAAAACGGGTGAACAACAGGAGCGAGACCGCCAGCACACAGAAGCCCAGAAGCACCTGCGCGCTGCGTGTGCCCTTGACATAACGAATCAGGGAATAAATCCCGAAGTACAGAATCAGAATCTGAAACACATCGCTGAAACCTATCTGTACCCCTTCAAACATGCACGTCACACCCCTGTTTATTCGCCAACGCCTGCACCACCGTCAACGCTTGCCGGGTGGCCTTCACATCATGCACGCGGACCACCGCCGCGCCCTGCAACGCACACCAGACCGCCGCTCCGACGCTTCCGCCCACCCGCTCAACCGCGCACGCCTCGCCACACAGTTCGCCAATGAACCGCTTGCGCGACGCGCCGACCAACACCGGTGCCAGTCGCGCCAATTGCGCGGTCGCCGCCAACAGCGCCACGGTATGCGCGGTCGTTTTCGCAAAACCAATGCCCGGGTCGATCACCGCCTGGTCGCGGGCGATCCCCTGCTCCTGCGCATAAGCCAACGCCGCCTGCAGCGCCGCGCAGACCTCCGCCACCACATCCTCGTACACGGCAAGGCCCGCCATCGTCTGCGGCGTGCCGCGCATGTGCATCAGCACCACACCCGCGCGGGTCTCGCGCACCACAGCCGCCATGGCCGCATCGCCCGCGAACGGCAGGGTGTCGTTGATGACACACGCGCCGCCCGCAACCGCCGCCCTCGCCACCGTTGATCGGCGCGTATCCACTGAGACCGGCACGCCACTCTGCTCAGCCAAAACGCGAATCACAGGCAACACCCGTCGCAACTCTTCGGCCTCATCAACCGCCACCGCCCCTGGACGCGTCGATTCGCCGCCGACATCCAGCAAATCCGCGCCCTCGGCGACACGTTGCAACCCGCACGCCACGGCGCGTCCGGCGTCGAAACACAGCCCGCCATCGGAAAACGAATCCGGCGTCACATTCACGATTCCCATAACTAACGTCCGCCCGAGCGGAATCCGTCGGTCACAGCAGCGCCACACGCGTTTATCCGTTTCGGCACACATGTGTCTGACACGCTCCTCTGCCCGTCCGCAGGCCCCGCCTGCTAGGGCAAACTCGGCGGCTGCACCGCTCCTGCGCTCGGCGCGGCACCCGCCGCTGGATCAGGGTTCTCCGTTTGCGGCACGCCGCGTGGCACATCGGATGGCGCCGCCCCCTCTTCTTGATTCTTGGCGGCACGCTCCTCAGCGCTTAGGATGCGCCCCTGCTTCAGCAACTCTTCCACATCACGGCCATCCATGGTCTCAGCCTCAAGCAAATGCTCGACCAGCATTTCGAGCTGCTTCCGGTTCGCGCTAATCATCTTCTCGGCCCGCACATAGGCTTCTGACACCAGCCGCGCGACCTCTGCGTCGATCTTCTTCGCCGTCTCTTCGCTGTAAGCCTGATTGCGTGCCACCTCGCGCCCGATGAAAATCGTGTCCTGATTGTCGCCGAACGATTGGAAGCCGAACACGTCGCTCATGCCAAAAGCGCAGATCATCTTGCGGGCGGTTTCGCTGGCCATCTTGATGTCCATCCGCGCACCGGTCGAAATGTCATCCGTGAAAAGCTGTTCCGCAATGCGCCCGCCCGTCAGCACCATCAACTGGTCCAGCAATTCGCGTTTGGTACGGTTGAGCACGTCGCGCTCCGGCAACGACATCGTCGCCCCCAAGGCCTGCCCGCGCGGGATGATCGTCACCTTATGCAGCGGCTCGGTATGCTCACACAACACCTGCAGCAACGCATGCCCCGCCTCGTGCCACGCGGTGATCCGCCGCTCGCGGTCTTCCATCGCGCGGCTGCGGCGCTCGCGGCCCCACAACACTTTGTCACGGGCTTCTTCAAGGTCGATGTGCTCAATCGCCGGCTTTTCCAGGCGCGCCGCCAACAGCGCCGCTTCGTTCAACAGGTTAGCGAGGTCCGCACCTGAAAAGCCCGGCGTGCCGCGCGCGATCCTGCTCAGGTCGGCGCTCGCCGCCAGCTTGACCTTCGCTGCGTGCATCTTCAGGATCTCCTCGCGCCCGAGCAGTGTCGGCAGGTCTATGATGATCTGGCGGTCAAATCGGCCGGGCCGCAACAGCGCGGAATCCAGCACGTCCGGACGGTTGGTCGCCGCGATGATGATCACGCCTTCCGAGGTCTCAAACCCGTCCATCTCCACCAGTAGCGCGTTGAGCGTCTGCTCGCGCTCGTCATGCCCGCCGCCGATACCGGAGAAACGGCTCCGTCCCACCGCGTCGATCTCATCAATAAAGATCAGGCACGGCGCATGTTTCTTGCCCTGCTCGAACATGTCGCGCACGCGCGAGGCGCCCACGCCCACGAACATCTCCACGAAATCAGAACCGCTGATGTTAAAAAACGGCACGCCCGCCTCACCCGCGATCGCCTTGGCCAGCAGCGTTTTGCCGGTTCCAGGCGGCCCCATCAGCAACACGCCTTTGGGGATGCGCCCGCCGAGCTTTTGAAACTTTTGCGGCTCCTTCAGAAACTCGACGATCTCCTGCACCTCCTCCTTGGCTTCTTTGATGCCCGCCACATTCGCAAAGGTGAGCTTCTTCTTGTCCTGATTCAGCATCTTCGCGCGGCTCTTGCCAAAACTCATCGCGCCGATATTGGCAGACTTGATCTGCCGCATGAAGACAAAATAAAGGATGACAAGAATCACGACAACCGGCAGGATCTCGCGCAGCAAAGAACCGAAGATGTTGTTGTTGTAAACCAGCGGACACGGGATCTGTTTCTCCAGCAGGAACTGCTCAAGGTTTTCCGAGGGGATCAGGTTCACGCGGAAACGCTCTTTCGCCGCGCCCTTCTTCGTGCCCCGAAGGAAGGTCATGCCGTTCGCCTCGCGCACCAATTCGACTTTCTCGATCTGACTCTGATTCACCAGCCCGCGGAACTCCAGCTGATCCATGTTTTTGAGTTCACCCTCGGGCTGGTAGTAAAACATCCCCAACATGAAGAGCAGCAACATGCCGACGGCTAACCATGCGCCAAAGACCCGTTTCGGCGGCAGCGCGCCCGCTGTCACGCCTCCCTCTTGCTTGTCGCCCTGGACAGGCATCACCGGCGGCGTTTTCGGCAGCTCACGCTTGTTGTTATGTTCATTTCCCATAGATCTGTATGATACTTTTTTGAGCCTCACGCGGCAATGCGAAAATCGATTGCACAAAGAAAAGGCGGCAGCCCTTCGCCGCGTTTGACAGAGCACCGCCCCGACGAGCCGGAAGAGGCGATCACCATCGCCGCCACGCGCCTGATGAGCAAGTTGCGTATGATCGCCGCATTCTCCTACAAGAAACCGATCGGCGATCCGTTCGTCTATCCGCGCCACGACCTGAAATATTGCGCCAACTTCCTCAACATGATGTTCAGTTCGCCGGTCTGCCCTTACGAGATCCGTCCCGAAGTCGTGAAGGCGCTCAACGCCCTGTTGATTCTGCATGCCGACCACGAGCAGAACTGCTCGACCGCAGCGGTGCGCCTCGTCGGCAACGCCCGCGGCAGATCTATGTGGGCCCGCAGATGCGTTTGATCGATTCGCCGAGCAAGGCCCGCTCAACCTAACAAATGGCTGGAGTTTACTTCTGCTGAGACGAAGTGGGCTGAGGTGCCGCCACGGGTGGCGAATCTGACGGCTTCGGAACAGCGGCACCCTTCGTGAAGGCGAAGGGCAGATAGCGGTAGTAGACCTCGAGCGAGAGGGTGGCCATCGCCGTCGTCACGACGCGGCCCATTTCTTTGCCATACGATCCTGCCGGCGCCCAGCTTCCCTTGTCACTGCCGGCCGTGGCCTGTAG
>CAZXVN010000059.1:0-4820 GCA_964643945.1 uncultured Lentisphaeraceae bacterium
GCTGACGCCCGCTTCGTGAGCCATCCGCGCCACGGACAAGGATTCCGTCAAATCCCGCTCGATCAGTTGCCGGGCCAGTCCGACCGCCTCGAACTGCGGCGGCCGCTCCGGCGCCACGAGGGAGCGGACAATGCACAACAGCATCCGCTGTGCCAGATTGCGGACCCAGGGCGCGTGCCATGCCGTCTGCCGCTCGGCCGGCGGCAGGGACAGCGCCTCCCTCAGCGCCACAAACGTGGCGTCCGTCTCGCGGCAGGCACGCACCACCCGGTTGCCGCTTGCGCGGAGTGTGCGAAGGATGGCAAGCGCTTCGACATTGGAGAAGGGCGGGCTCGGCAAGCAGGGATGCGAGGGGATCCCGAAGATCAGGTAGTTGACGGGGCCCACCGAGCCGTGCTCACAGCCGTGCCTCACACCCGGTTGCAGGATCAGCACATCACCACCATGCACGCTCAAACGTGAACCGTCGGACAACACGTCGGTCATTTCGCCCGTATGCACGTAGTTGATCTCGAACAGGGACAAGGCGTGCGGCTTGACGACCCAGGATTGACGCACCGTCCAGATGCCCGCTCTCCGGCACAAGTGTCCGGCGTAGCGCTTGAAATCCAAGCGACTATTCGAGCCGGGCAAAGGATTAGCAGAAGTCATGTATTTATAGTACTGGCAAACAGCGGCAGGGTCAACGCGGAAGGTGGCACCCCGGCGCAAAACAGCCATGAAATTTAATTTAATAATGTGACTGCCGACCTGCTACATAGTGTGCGATACTATCTCAACAAGAAAAGTTGTGTTTTTACAGGCTCAGTGATCTGAAAGGTTTTCGCGATGAAACAACAGCAACATTCGGTGAGGGGTTTTAGGTTTTCGGTAGGCGTCGGCGCGTTCTTAGGGGCGGCAGTGATGAGCGTCGCTTTGATGGTCGCGATGCCGGCGCAGGCAGCCACCGTTTATGTCAACGGGGCCGCCGGCGGCAACAACGACGGCACTTCATGGACGGATGCGTACACGACGTTAGCGGATGCTCTCGCAAATGTGTCCGACAGCGGCGACCAGATCTGGGTGGCGCAAGGCACCTATACGGAGAGCTCACAGCTTGCGATCAACAACTCGAATCTGACGATCTACGGCGGGTTCACCAGCGGAATGACGGATCTGTCCCAGCGCGACATCACGAATTTTGTGGTGAAGGTGGACGGTAACCTTGCCTATCGGTGTTTCAACATCACAGGCGCGAATGTGACGCTGGACGGATTGACGATCCAGCGGGGCAATTTTGGCGGCTATGGCGGGGGCATCTACAACACCGGATCTGGACTGGTTGTACAGAGTTGCGTTATTTCCAATTGCACTACCACCGGTGAAGGCGCCGGGGGAGACTACCACGCCGGTGGCGGGATCTATTCGACACAGCCGATGCAAGTGTTGAACAGCACCGTGGTCAACAACAAGGCATCAACGAGCGGTAACGGGTATGGCGGCGGCGGCATCTACTTCAACTCCACCGGAACACTGCTGGTCTCCAATACGGTCTTCCAAAGCAACATGGCGCAAGATCAGAGCGCGGGTGATAAATCTTACGGCACCGGAGGGGCCATTCATATGTACGCCGCCGGTCAGTTGAAAGCCTTCAATTGTGTCTTCGACAGCAACGGGGTGCTGCACTACGAACCGGGTTATCCTGACAAAACCCACCGCGGCGGCGCGATCTACTTTGAGAACAATTCCGCAGTTGGACAGATTGTCAACTGTACGTTCTACGGCAATTACGTAGTGTATGGCTACGGCGGCGGGATCTACTCGGCCGGGGCGCCACTGTACATTACCAACTGTATCTTCTGGGCAAACACCGACAACTTTACGGGCAAGCAGATCTATTCGGAATCCGGCACCGTGTCGATCAACTACGGATGTTTTTCTGGCACAACAGCGGATGACATCTATGCCGGCGGCATGTTGACCACGAACAATATAATCACGAGTGATCCGTTGTTTGCCAACGCTGCCGGCCATGACCTTCATCTCCAGAGCCGCGGCGGGCGCTGGACGAGCAGCGGCTGGGTAAAGGACTCCGTGATCAGCCCGTGCATCGACGCTGGCAATCCGGCCAGCGCCTGTGACAATGAACTGCCATTCAATGGCGGGCGCATCAACCTGGGCGCATACGGCAATACGGCGCAGGCGTCGAAGACTGCCGCCGATACTGCTGTCAACAACGAACTCGTCACGTACGTTCCCGGGCAGACGGTGGCCACGCTCAACGGGATGCTGACCTACACCGGCGCGGCGCCGGCGGAGGTGTGGGTGTACTGGGGTACGGTGGACGGCACGGACAACGCGACCGGCCTGTGGGCGAACACGAACTATTTCGGCACGAGCACAGCGGCGCTTCCGGCCCCCTATGCGACCAATGTGACGGTGGAACTCAATACGACGTATTACTACACCTACAAGTCGGCCAACGCCTACGGCACGAACTGGGCGACCCCGTCGGCCACATTTTTCACGATTGGCGTGCCGCCAAAGATGACGGTCCAGGCCACTGACGCGAACGCCGCAGAATTGGGGGCCGACCCCGGCGTCTTCACTGTTTACGGCGACAATAACATGGTCACCAATCAGCCGTTGACGGTGTATTACACCATCGGCGGCACGGCGAGCAACGGGTCGGATTATGCGACAATTCTTTCGTCGGTAACGATCCCCACCGATTCGACGAGCGCCACGATCACCATCACTCCCAGTTACGATACGTTGGTTGAGGACGACGAGACCGTGACCTTGACGCTGGTGCCCGGCCCGCTCCAGCTCTACACGGTCGATTCTCCGGGCAGCGCCACGGTGACGATTGCCGACAATACGGCGGCCGGAGCCGTCGTGTACCTGGATCCGAACGTCACGGGAGGGCGGAACGACGGCACGAGTTGGGCGAATGCCTGCACCAATTTTGCCTCAGCGCTGGCCCGCGTGGGGGCCGGGGGCGCGATCTGGGTGGTACAGGGCAACTATTTGAACGGCACGGAGATCGCAGTTTCCAGTCCGAACATCACGATTCTTGGCGGGTTCACCAACGGCATGACGCAACTGGCCCAGCGCAACCCGTCCGCCAACCCCGTGGTCGTGGATGGCAACAACGCCTACCGCTGCTTCGGCATCACGGCCACGAATGTGACGCTGGACGGACTGACCCTCCAGCGGGGCGCCGTCACGTCCGACAAGAACGGCGCGGGCATCAACAGTTCGGGGGCCGGCCTGGTGATCAGGAACTGCGTCATCCAGAACTGCACGACGCTGAACAATGGCTTCGGCGCCGGCATTGCCTCGTCGGCCTCCATGAGCATCGTCGACAGCCTGTTGGCGACCAACGTGGCGGCGCTGGGCATGAACGGCGGTGCCGGCGGCATCTACTTCACCTCCTCCGGCGCGTTGCTGGTTTCCAACACGGTGTTCCGCGGCAACGTGGGGTATGAGTTCCAGGCTGGCAGCGAAGAATACGGCTGCGGCGGGGCGATCTACATGTACGCGGACGGCCAACTGAATGCGCTCAACTGCCTGTTCGACGGCAACCAGGCCATCCGCCGTTTCGACAGCGCGATCTATCGGCGGACGGGGGGCGGCGCGAGCCGGATCGTGAACTGCACCTTCTACGGCAACGTGACCTCGACGAATGTGGTGAACCCCGGCGGGACCGCGTTTTATGGTGGCGGCGCCATCTACACGAAGGGTTCGCCGCTGTACATGACGAACTGCATCTTCTGGGCGAACAGCAGTTCCGTGTCGACGGGTGTTCAGGTGTACGCGACGGCGGGCACCGTGACCGTTGGCTACTGTTCACTGCCCGGAACAGGCGCGGACGAAATCTACGCCGGCGGTACGCTGACCTTGAGCCACGTGATCACGGAGGATCCGTTGTTCGCCGATGCGGCCGGGCACGATTTCCATCTCAAGAGCAGCGGCGGACGCTGGACGCCAGGCAGCTGGGTGAAGGACGCCGTGACCAGCCCGTGCATCGACGCCGGTGACCCGGCCAGCAGCTATGCGCTGGAGTCTGAACCAAACGGCAAGCGCATCAATCTGGGTGCAGACGGGAATACGGCTCAGGCCTCGCGAAGCAAGCCACCCGCTGGAACGGTGCTCATCTTACGGTAAGGTCTCCGTCCGCGGAGCGAAATAAACGAAGCGGGTAAGGTGGGAGAGGCAGCCTTAAAGTCCTTACATGCGTTTAACCGATATCTCTTCTACTCAGCGCCACGCCTTGCAGCTGACCTTTGTCGAAAGCTTCGTCACCATACTGATCGAGCGCGGGGTCTATTTCTACACCTGCCATACGCTCGGCTTTAGCGACCGGGACAACCTGCTGCTGGCGCTTGCCTTTGGTCTCGTTTACGCCGCCACGGCTGTGGTCAGCCATTGGTGCACGAAGTGGTGGGGCGAGCGGAACCTGCTCTGGCTGACGCTGTTTTCTCAGCTTGTTGTGACCCTTGCCATGGCCGCCCTGCCATCGGCCGGCGTGGTGGTGGCAGGCACCATTCTCCTCGGGGGCCTGTATGGCCTCAAGTGGCCGGTGCTGGAAAGCTACATGTTGGCCGGCGATACGCCTTCCCGGGCCGTCTCCACGGTGGGGCGCTTCAGCATGTCGTGGTCCATCGCCATTCCGCTCGCGCTGGCGGCGGCCGGCCCGCTGATCGGTGCAGGAAGGATCTGGCTGTTTCTGGCCGCCGTCGCGGCCGGGCTGCCTTCGTTCTTTGTGGTCTGGCACCTGCCGCCACGTCCTTTACACCTGCCACACGATCATCCCGAACACCTGCCGCCGCCCACGG
>CAZXVN010000060.1:0-13535 GCA_964643945.1 uncultured Lentisphaeraceae bacterium
GCGTGCCCATGAGGATCTGGTCGAGCTGGTGCGCGCCGCAATCCGCAATCAGCAGGTACTGGCTGACTCCAAGAACATCCGTCTTGAGGTCGTGGCCCCTGCTGCGACCTGCTTCGCGGAGGTTGACAAGAACCTGTTCGCGCATCTGCTGGACAACCTGATTGTGAATGCGATCAAGTTCGCCCCCGGCGGCACCCCGGTCGTCCTGCGGATCAGGCGGGCGGATGACAACGCGACGGTGTGCCGCATCCAGGTTGAAGATGAGGGTCCTGGCATTCCCTTGGGCTATCGCGAGGCGATCTTCGACAAATTCGAAATCGTGAAAATGAAAAACCCTGAAGTGCCGCAAACAGGGTTGGGATTGACTCTTTGCCGGATGGTGGCCGAAGCGCACGGCGGCCGCATTTTTGTCGAAGCGCGGCAGCCCAACGGTTCGGTTTTCACAGTGGAGCTGCCCTGCACTCCGCGCGGCCCTGACGCGAGTCGCGCGGTAGGATAAATCCCCATAGCAAAACGGCCGGGCACCCTCTAACATATCCTTTGATTCAGGCGCACATGCGCTGACAACGATTGGAGCCATGATGAAAACAATTTCTTCCGTCAAGCACGTAAAGGCTAAGACGCAGCCTGCATCTTCCCGGGGAGCGCGTCAGAAACCTCGGCAACTCGACAGACTGATGCGGCTGATGACCCGCGAGACCGGGAGGGCCATTCAGTTTGAGATCGCCGCAGAACCAGGCAATCAGGTCTATGTCGCGGGTACGTTCAACAATTGGGATCCGACCACGCATCCGCTGAATCATCACCCGGAGGACGGTGTCTTCAGAGCGACCCTTCTTCTTCCGGTGGGAACACACGAGTATAAGTTCCTGGTGAACGGAGTCTGGTATATGGACGAAAAGTGTCCACAGTGTGTGCCGAACGCCCACGGCACCCTCAACAGTGTGATCCGGATCTGATCGTCCTGCCGGGGCGGGGCCGAAACCCTCAACGCGGGTGGTCGCCCCCCACGTGCCGGGATCGTGACTCGGGTATACACGAAGCCGTGTTCTACGCGTCAGGCAGGGCCGTGTCGGCGGCGCGCCAGAGATAAAAGGCGGCGAGGGTGCGGCAGGGTGACCAGCGCTGGCCGATTGCGGCCAGCGCCTTGGGCGCAGGCTGTTCCCGTGTGGCGTAGGCGCTCTGGTAGCCCTTGCGTACGCCAAGGTCGCCGACAGGCAGCACATCGGGGCGCCCGAGGTTGAACATCAGGAACATCTCCACGGTCCAGCGTCCGATGCCGCGGATGTCAGTCAGTCGCTCAATCAGTTCGTCGTCGCTGAGCGTGGCGCAGGCCGCCAGCGTGGGCAGGCGCCCGTCCAGCGCGTGGCGGGCGATGTCGCGCAGCGACGCGGCCTTGTTGCGTGAGAGGCCGGCCGCACGCAGCGCCGCATCGGAGGCGTCGAGCACCTGTTGTGGTTCAGGCAGCGCGCCGCCCCCCAGCTGTTCCATGAAGCGCCGGAAAATGGTGGAGGCGGCCTTGCCGCTGAGTTGCTGGTAGATGACCGCCTCGCTCAGTGCCGCGTAGGGTTCAGACCGATTGGCCGTGAGGCGCAGCTTGCCGAAACGCACGATCAGGCCGGCCATCACGGGATCTTGAGCGAGGTGTTCATGGACGTTCATGGCTGATCCGGCTTGGTTAGAGGCCCAGGTCTTCATTGACGACCAGGACGTGGAAATCGGTGAGGGTCGGCTTGCTGTCGATGAGGGTCGTGATGTGGCAGATGCGCTGGGGCGAGTCGCAGTCGCAGCAGAAGCCGGTGGTTGCACAAGGCGTCTGCTTGCCGAGGCGCATGGCGTTGGGCGGGGCGGACTTGTCCTTGATCCGTTTGATGGCATCGTGGATGTCGCCTTCGACGATCTTGTTGCGGCCCGCGACAACGATGACCTTTGTGGGGCCGTAGATCATGGCGGCCACGCGGTTGCCGTTGCCGTCGATGTTGACGAGGCAGCCGTCGAGCGTCACGGCATTGGTGCCGGTCACGAACAGGTCGCAGGTTTGCTGTTGCTTCATGATCGTGACGCGCTGTTCGGGCGTGAGATCGGGGAGACCGTGGTTGAGGATCTCCTTGCCCTGCCCGGCGAGCAGGGGGGTGAGTTTCATGTCCGCCACCGAGAGCGAACCTCCGAAGCCGATGCTGTGGGCGGACTCGGCCTGCTTGAGGATGTAGTCGGCAGCCTCCTGCGCGGTGGCGCAGTAGGTGGCCTTGAACTGTTTCTTCGTGAGGTTCGCCACGACGGCGCGGCATTTCTTTTCCGAGAGCCAGGTGTTGATTTCGAGGGTTCGGGGTTGCATGGCGGGGCCTTTCTGCAAACAGCGTGTGCGCGAGGGTTCTGTTCGACCCTTTACGCGTGTCAAAAGCTTGGCACAGTCGCAGGGGACAATCAAGACCGGATTGGAAGTGTACCGCGCCGGACGCCCTTCGTTTCCGGACTTGACGCTGCCGCCCCTTCTTGTCATTCTCTTACACAGCGCCAACGCCTTGTCGGCAACCTTCATCACGCGAGTCGAATGATGGTCCTGACACATTCAGGAAATATCAGAAAAGGAAATCAGATGTCAAACATGTCAATTCGTGTCCTGCTGGGCCTCTTTGCTGCAAGCGGGATCGGCGGTTGTGCCGCACCCAAGAGTTATACCGGCCTCACGCCGTTTTCCGCGCTTCCGAAGCACACGAACGCCGCCTTCTACAAGCCGGACGGTTCTTTTGACCAAGCCGTTGCCAAAGCGGCCTATTTCGACATGATGCGGGCGTATCACTATCCGGTCCCGGCTATCCTCAAGACTGACGCGCTGTGGGTGGCCGACTTTGTGCAGGGCGATTTCGCGAAGCTCGGCATGGCCGGCATCTTCTGGAAGAATGTTGAAGGCAAGTATGGGGACGTCGGCTCTCAAGCATACAAGGGTGAGTTCAAAGACCAGAAGTATGGCTATCTCGGCCACGAAATCTTCCTGCTGCCCGGCCAGATGCTTCCCGAGCACAACCATCTCGAAAACGGGGACAAGAAGGGGTTCGGTCCGAAGATGGAGACCTGGCATATCCGCCACGGGTCGGTCGAATTCTTCGGCGAGTACAAGGGCGGCGCCGACGAGACCCTGATCAGCGACATGCCCGAGGGCGAGAGGCCCTGGGGCTGCGGCCAGAACGGGTTCAAATCCAAGTACGTCAAGAAATGCGCGGCGGGAGACATCTACTCGCTGAACGACCCCGAGTCCTGGCACTTCATGCGCGCGGGCAAGAACGGCGCGATCGTCGCGGAGTATGCGACCTATCACAACGATGTCAAATTCAGCAAGCCGGGCATGGAGTTCGGCAACTCCGACGCGGCCAAAATAACCAAGCTCAAAAACGGGACGTTATGAGTCATGCTGCCAGCCGCCGCAGGGCGCTCCTTGCGATCTTCTTCACCTGCCTGATGCTTCTGCCGTTTGTCTTGGGCGCATTCCTTGTGAACGTCGAGGTCGCGATCCGGGTGTTCATGCCCGGGTTTTTCCTGTTCAGCCCTTTCTTTCCGAAAGGGCTGTATGACCTTTACGTGTTCCTGTCGGCCGACCTCAGTGTCGTCAGCACGTTCGTGCCGCTGCTGATGCTGGTCTATCCGCTGGTCCAGTCGGCGCGGATCCTCCGCCGTCTGGATACGGAGCCGGGCTTCGCGCACCAGCTCGAGGCCGACCCCTATCCGCAGCAGTGCGGCTTTTTCTTCGTGATGCTGGGGCTGACCGGAACGCTCTACGGCATGATGATCGGGCTGGACGTCAGCGGCGTCAGCGAGCTGGCGGGCGGGGCCCCCAACCAGGAGATGATCCGCCGCTCGCTCGACAAGCTGCTCGGCGGCACCGCCACGGCCCTGCTGAGTTCGCTGGTCGGCATGATTGGCGCCTTCTTCGTGGCCAAGCCCATCCCCTGGCTTTTCCGGCGCGCGGCCGGGATCGAGGCGGACGAAAGCCGGCGCACGCTCTCCGAGACCGTGGCGCGGCTCACCGAGGACCTGCGCTCCCTGAGCCAGGCCAGCCGCGTCTTCGCCGCCCGCCTGAAGCCCGAGACGGCGGATGGCCTGTTCGACCGGCTCGACCGGCAGGAGGCGGCGGTCAAGGAGGCCTCGCAGTATCTGCAGCAGATGTGCGCGCTGCTGGGCGCGGCGGGCCAGGGCCAGGCCGCGGCCAACCACACGCTCGACGCCTTGGTCGGGGTTGCCGGGGCCGTACGCGACCATGCCGGCCAGAGCCAGCTCCGGCTCGAGGCCATCGAGAAAACCCAGGCGCAGAACCTCCCGCACCTGCAGCGCCTCGATACCTTCGAGCCGGTCGTGAAGTCGCTCGCAACCCTTTTCGAAAGCAGCCAGCAGCAATTGATCCAGATGAATCAGGGCCAGCAGCAGACCCACGTCTTGGTCGGCCGCATGCTCGATGGCGACGCCGCGCGGCATCTTGAGATGATGGGGAGCGTCGCGGCGCTGGTGGGCTCGCTTCAGACCCAGCGGGAGCACCTCGAACACGATCAGGAGGCCTTGCGCAAGGCGCTGGCCGCCTATCTCCAGCCCCAAGGAAAAACCGCCCCGTGAGCCCCAAGCCGGCAGAAAAGCGCGAGTACGAGCAGCTGGATGAGCTGACCGGGCGCACCTCGCGTAAGCTGTTCGCGATGAGCCCGAACGACGCGCTGGTTCAGATCGCCCTGCCGGTCGTGCTGATCCTCGCGATCGCCACGCGCCTGATGACCATCGGGCAGGGGGCCGCCAGCCAGGCGGGAGCGCCTTCCGTTCTCGAGCTCTGGAAGCAGCAGCTCATCGTGCGCATCGACCGGGTCCTCAACGACTGGGAGAAGGAGTCGGCCCTGCACGAGTTCTCCGATTTCAAGCGCGTGTATTGGGCGGAGCGCTGGCCGGAGGACAACCGGTTCCGCCTGCTGTGCCGGCAGGGGTCGGCGCTGGCCGACATCGGCACGATGAAGCAGGCGCTGTACCGCAAGGCGCTGCGCTACCGTCCCTCCAGCGACGCCGAAGGCGCGTCGTCGCCGGTGTGGGCGGCCGAACTGTACGACCCGCTGGCCGGCGAGGCCCCGGGCGCCACCAACGCCGTTCCGCCGGAGCTGGTGATCGACGCGGAGCGCCGGCAGTATGCGCTGCAGGTGATCGACGAGCGCTGCCGCCAGTGGAAAGAGAAGGTCGAGAATCTGCAGTGGAGCCTCATCGACCGGCTGGTCGCCGACCTGTCGCCCGAGGACCGGCTGACCGACGGCAAGCTGGCGGTGCAGATGCAGAAGATCGCGACCGCGCTGGACGCGCGCGGTTATCCGCTGCTGCCTGGCGTGATCAATGAATACCGAAAGGAACCCTGAATGATGCGGGTGTTCGTCCTGTTGACCCTGCTGGGCGCGTCCTGTCTCGCGGCTCCGGCCGGAGCCGCCGAGCCGGAGTCCGCCAAGGCCCGCGCCAAGTGGCGTTTGGCCACGCTGGCCGCCTCGCGGCAGGTGCTGGACAGCCTCGGCCGCTTGCCGCAGCTCGACGACAAAGAGCGCGTCTGGCTTACGGACGCTCTGTGCGGGTCGATCACCACCAACCTGCCGGCGCATGTCAAACGTGACGCGAGCCGCGCCAGAAGCCGGACGCTGGCCCGCGACTTGCAGCTCCAGGCGCTGGAGGCCCGGATCGCCGAGATCGTCGGCAGGGTCGGCGAGCAGTCCCAGCTGCCGGTGCGGGTCGAGGACGTCAAGGCGGCGCTCGGCGCCCCGTGGAGCAACCGGGTCGAGCAGGCGGTTGAGAGCTGCCTGGCGGAGGAATACGCCAAGCTGTTCGACGCGGCGCGTGCGCGGGCGGTCGGCCTGGCGCGACAGGAGGTGGAGCGGGGGAACCTGTTCCCCGACGACGCCGCGCTGGACACGCGTCTTTCCGCCATCCTCAAGGACAGGCCCGGGGACGCCCGGCTGACGGCGGAGGACGGCAAAGCCCTGCAGGCCTGGCTGGCCGACCTCTCGGCGCCCGGCAACGGTCCGGTCCTGGAGGAGCTGCAGCCGCTGGTGGACGATGTCGCGCGCAAGCTCTTCGCGGAGATCCGGGCGCAGTACGAGCAGCAGCTCGCCGTTCTCGACAGCACGGCGGCCGAAAAGGTTCCGCCGGAAAAACGGCAGGCGGGCGTCATCGCCGAGTTCTTGTCTGAGACGCTGGAGGCGCAGCTCGCCGCCAAGAAAAAAGCCTCTGCGCATTCCGGCGTGCCGGTCTATGGCCTCATGCCGTCGGTCCGCCGCAACAGCCGCGCCGTTGCGCAGGCGCTCGAACAGGCGCGCCTGCGGCAGTACCTGTCCGCGTGTCCGGTGGCGCTGGACGTCGACGGCATGGCCTCCGAGATCCGCCAGAACCTGAAGGCGCATGCGTCCGCCGCGGACAGCGAACGGATCTTCCTGACCAGCCGCGCCGAGACGGGCCGCGCGGCGGCGGCGCAAGACTATGCCGCGGAGGCCCGGCCGGCCGGGGCGGCGGCGTATTTCGAGAATCTGCTCCGCGCCGACGCCGCGCTCGCCGCGGCGTATACCAACCGGGTCGCCGCGGAGGTGAAGAGCAAACTGCCCGAGGTCCGGCGACGGGTGAGCGACGCGCAGTTCGCGAAGTATTTCGCGTCGCTCGAGAAAAGCGTCCTCCTTTCGGACGAGGCCGTCACGACCCTTCAGGACCGGGGCGGCGACCGGTACAGCTCGGTTCCGGAGGCCGTCGCGCTGCTGACGCGCGGCGGATGCCCGGGGCTCGCCGATCCGCAGGACGAAGCGCTGCTGCAGGAGACGGCCGGACGCTTTCTGGAGCTTGCGAACGAGCGCTTTGCCGACGCCTTCCGGGCGTTGACCGCACAGCTCGCGCTCCTGCGCCAGGTCGAGGCGGGCCAGATGGCCCGGCTCAAGGAGGAGGTCCAGGCGAAACGTCCGGTGAAGGATATCCTGGGCGATTGGCGCACGCGGCTGGAGAAGAGCTGGGCCGCCGCGCGGCGTGCCGCGCCCACCCCCTACGAGGCGCTGCTGGACGCCACCGGCCGCCAGCTCGACAAGACGGTGCGCCAGCTTTACGACGCGCTCAAGGACGCGCCGGCCCAGACGGTGCAGGCCGAGCGGCGCGAGGCCCAGAAGGTCAGCGAGACCGACGAGAAGCAGGCGACGGTCAAAGAGATCCGCCAAGAGGCCGCGCGGCCGGAAGAGCGGCACGACGCGGAGAAGCCGGCCGCGAACAAGGAGGCGCGCCCCGACCCGGCCGCCAGCCCGCAGGATCCGGTGGTGGCCTCCATCCTGAGCCGCAGGGCGGCGGACCGGCGCAACGAGCCGGACGGCGTTCTGGTGCTGACCGAGAAGGACGGCGCAAACTGTCAGGCGACGTTCGTGGCCACGGCCTCCGCCGCCTCGCAACAGGTCGCCTTCTCCGCCGCGGACCCGCAGGCTTCGGCCGACGCCATCTTCAGCGCCATCAAGCCGCAGCTGGAGACGATGCTCGCGTCCGTGGCCGCCCGGTGGCGGGAGGAGCAGGGTATGCTGGACTTCCTGAAACGGAAGCGGCCGGCCGAGCTGAAGCTGTTCGTGGTCATCGAAAGCAGCGAGGTGCGGCACCGCATGAGCCTGCTCCTGCGCCAGAAGATCGAGGCGGCGGTGCTGGAAGGGGTGCCCGGCCAGGCGGCCGCGATCCCGGCGATCGCGGTGAACTGGAAAGTCGGGCTGACCTACGATCCTGTCGGCACGCCCCCGTGAGCATTAGGTTAAACAAACAAGAAGGAGAATCGAGTTATGAAGAAGTTACTGACTGTTCTGTCAGGTGTTATCAGCATGAGCAGTGTCATGGCCAGCGAGCCCGTGCAGCTCAGCCTGACGCCAGACTTTGCCATCTTTGACCGGAACGAAAGGATCGAGGGCGTGGCCCTCAGCATCTGGGGCGAAAACCCGCAGTCGGCGTTCGCACTGGGTTTTGTAAACGGGTCCACGGGTGACAGTGTCGGCCTGAGTGTCGGCCTTGTGAACTATGCGGACAGCTACATGGGCTGCCAGTGGAGTTTTGTCAACTACACGAAGGGCGATTTCACCGGATGGCAAGGCGGACCTTTCTTCGGGCTGCTTGTCAGCGGCGTGAATTATACCGAGGGCAACATGAATGGTTTCCAGTGCGGCCTGATGAACTATGCCGGCAAACTGAACGGGCTGCAGGTCGGGCTCGTCAATGTTGCGGACACCGCGAAAAGCGGAGTGCAGATCGGCATTGTCAACATCATGCCCGAGAATGAATGGTTCTCCAGGCTGCCCGACGAGCTGGCACCCGGCATGGTTCTCGTCAATTGGCATTTCTAATCACAAGCCGTCACCGCTAACAGGAGTTGCGTTTTGACGGCCTGTATGCGCCGGGGGGTGCGACTATGAAAGCAGTGCAAGCCGATATCACGACGTTAAGAGTCGATGCGATAGTAAACGCCGCCAACGGATCTTTGCTCGGCGGCGGAGGCGTGGACGGCGCGATTCATCAGGCCGCCGGGCCGGAACTCCTTGAAGAGTGCCGCCTGCTCCACGGGTGCAAGATCGGCGATGCGAAAATCACCAAGGGATACAGGCTTCCCGCCAAGCACGTCATTCATACTGTCGGGCCTGTATGGCGGGATGGACGGCATGGTGAAAGCGCCCGCTTGGCAAGCTGCTACCGCAGATCGCTGGAACTTGCTTGCGGGCACGGCATCAAGACCATCGCGTTTCCCTGTATCAGCATGGGCGTGTACGGTTATCCGGCACAGCAGGCTGCGGAGACAGCGGTTCAAACCGTCCGTGAGACACAGCTGTCGTTGCCGTATGAGGTCGATGTGACCTTCTGTTGTTTTTCCCGCCGCGACTATGGGATTTACGCCCTGCTGCTTCAAAAACGAATCGCATCACTCATCACCGTCATGGCCGTGCTGGCAGGCGGACAGCTCTTCGCGGCGGCGCCGGATCTGACGCAGAGCAACACCGTCAACCGGACCTATACCTTCAACCTGGGCCCCACAGGGATGCGCGGCTGGATTTATAGCGCCTGGCCCGTCATCCCGCGGCAGGACGCGACCACGGCGTTCGCCCCCTTTCAGATCCTGGTGACCCATGTCGGCACCAACACGCCGGCCTACGGCGTGCTCGCGACCAATGACGTGATCGTGGGCGTGAACGGCACGCTCTTCACGAACGACGCCCGGATCAGTTTCGCCAACGCCATCACGGAAGCCGAGAAGACCGCCACCAACAACCTTTCGATCCTGCGGTGGCGTGCGGGAGCGGCCTCGACCGTGGTGCTCACACTGCCGATGATGGGGAGCTACAGCGCGACAGCGCCCTACAATTGTCCCAAGACCGCGCGGATCATGACCCAAGCCGCCGCGAGCATAAAAAAGCGGATAGCTGCCAGGGGGTGGCAAGATTCGGGGTCGGGGGCGATCAGCGCGCTGGCCCTGCTGGCGGCCGGCAATCCCGACGACCTGCCGATTTTGCAGGCGTATGCCCGGTCGATTGCGCCCCCGACGCTGGACCTGGAGAAGACCGGCGGGACTTCGGCGTGGGAGTGCTACAAAAGCATCTTCCTGTCCGAGTACTACATGCTGACGGGCGACGCCGAGGTGTTCCACGGGCTCAGCGAATACGTGATCTACGCCGCCACGCATCAGAGCATGTTCGGCACGGCCGGCCACGGTTTCTCGAATATTCCGCCGCCCGGCGGCTGGGTCGCCGGGGGCACCCACGGCTCGATGAGCTGGTACGGGCCGGTGAACCAGGCCGGGCTGGTCGCCCAGCTCTCGATCGTGCTGGGAAAAAAAGCCGGCGTGGTGAGCCCGGAGATCGACCCGGCCATCGCGCGGGCCGCCCATTTCTTCGGCTACTATGTCAACCGGGGGTCCGTGCCTTACGGCGAGCACGAGCCTTATTTCGGCGAAACCGCGATGAACGGCCGGACCTATTATGAGCACCGCAGCAACGGCAAGGACGGGCTGGCCGCGGTCCTGTTCGCGTGCATGGGCAACAAGCCTTTGCAGACGGAATTCTATACGCGCATGACCGTGGCTGGCTACACGGGCGAGCAGTACGGCCACACCGGCCAGGGCTTCAGCTACCTGTGGACCACGCTGGGCGCCAATGTGGGCGGCACGAACGCGGTGTCGGAATACCTGAAGCAGGTGCTTTGGCACCGGGACCTGACGCGCCGCTGCGACGGTTCGTTTGTGTATGACGGCGCCGAGCAGTTCGGCTGCAGCTCCGTCTCCGACTACTGGACCTATACCAGCTACTACGATAACCCGACCGCCTATTATCTCCTGCACGCCGCCCTTCCCCTGAAGCGGCTCACCATCACGGGCAAGAAGGCTGATCCGGTCTGCCGGCTCAGCCCCCAGGTTGTCAGCAACGCCATCTGCGCCTCGGTATTCGCCCCGCTCTGCGGCGGGTATGCCACGGACCGGCTTGTCGCCGCCCTGGGCGACTGGGACCCGATCGTGCGGTTCAATGCCGCCGCCGAACTGGGCGCGCGGACCAATGGGGCGGCCCTGATTCCCCTGCTGACCGTCATGGCGGAAAACCCCACGAACGCCAGCCAGCGCGAGGCGGCCTGCACGGCCCTGGGCTTCCTGAAGGCCGCCCGCGCGGTGCCCGCGCTGACCCGCCGGCTCAAAGACCCTGACATCTGGGTGCGCGCCAAAGCCGCTAAAGCGCTGACCGCCTTGGGCGCGACAGCCGCCCCGGCAGTGACTGACATGCTGGCGGCGTTTGTCGCCAATGTCGCGCCCACCTATCCGTTCGAGGCCGGCTTCAATTGGGACGACCCTTTGCAGATCTCCAACGGCTACCTCTCCGAGACGCTGTTTAACAAGCTGGGAGATTATACCATAAAGGCCGACAGGAGCCTGCTCTATCCGGCTGTCCGCGCCGGCATCAAACAGCCGGCCGGCATGTGGCGGGCCAAGCTCGACGGCTTTGTGCAGGACCGGCTGACGCTTGAGGACGTCAAGGCGCTGATGCCGGAGCTTCTCGAAGATGCCCACCTCGAAGGGCCGTGCGACAGGATGTTCACCGTCACCCCGCCGGCCGCAGCCATGAACGTCCTGGCGAAATACCGCATTCAAGAAGGCATCGAGGTGTGCTTTGGTCATGTGGCTTACTGGGGCAGTATCCTGGGGGCGACCGCCATCAACAGGCTGGCACAGTATGGCGAGGCGGCCCGGTGGACGCTTCCGCATCTGTACACGGACCTCGCGGCATGGGTCCACGACAACAATTACAATACGCTGGCGGCCAGCATCGCCGCGCTCGAAGCCGCCACGAACTCGCCGGCCATGCTCTCTGGGCTGGCGGTGGCTGACCCGCAAGTCGGGGTCACGCTGGTCGGCACGGTCAAGGCGCTCACCCTGACCGGCTCCTCCTGCCGGACGAACGTGCTGTCCTACGCAATCGCCACCCAGCCGGAGCACGGCACCCTCAAGGTCAAAGCGTCGAACGTGACCTATACCCCCGAGAAAAACTACCGGGGCGTGGACCGCTTCACCTTCACGGCCGCCGACAGCCTGACCCGGTCGGCGCCTGCGACCGTGAATCTCGTCGTGGGCCTTTACGGCGCCGGACTGAAGGGGCAATATTACGACAACATGGATTTCACCGCTCTGAAAGCCGCCCTGTTCAACCCGACAATCAACTTCGACTGGGGTCTCGCGGCGCCCACCAACACGATGGGAGCGGACACCTACAGCGTGCGCTGGACCGGCCAGGTGCTGGCGCCCGAGAGCGGGGCCTACCGTTTTTCCACGCGCACCAGCGACGGCGTCCGCCTGTGGGTGAACAACGCACAGGTGATCAACGACTGGAACGATCAGGCGACCAACCTGTGGAACGACAGCGCCCCCGTCGCGCTGGTCGCCGGCCAGAAATACAACCTGAAGATGGAGTACTATCACAAGTCCGGCTTTGCCACGGCGAGGCTGTACTGGTACATGCCCTCCCGTCAGGCCGCCATGATCATTCCGCAGGAACTGCTGTTTCCCGCGTCGGGCGTCAGCCTGACAACGCCGCTGACCGGGGCGCGCTTCGGCCTGCCGGCCGGTCTTCCTGCCGCCATCACATTGACGGCCGACGCCTCGGACGCAGGCGGCGCGGTTGCACAGGTGGCGTTCTACAACGGCGCCAAGCTGATCGGAACCGACACCGCCCCGCCGTATTCCGCAGTGTGGCCGAATGTGAAAGCGGGATCGTACAATGTGTCGGCCCGGGCCACGACCGCGAATGGAGAGGTCCGTTCGTCGGCTGTTGCCATGATCACGGTCGACGCCAACACGGTTCCCGTTACCACGGGCCTCGCCTGCTGGTACGAGGCGGGCGTTGGCGTCACCGCCGACAGGGACGGTGTGATACAGGCCTGGAGCGACCAGTCAGGCCATGCGCATCATGCGGTATTGGCCTCCGGCGCGCCGGTCCTCGTGCCGAAACAGCTCAATGCGAAGCCGGCGGCCAAGTTCAGGGCTCACTCCACCTGGTTCGACATCGCTGGAACGTTCTTCACGAAAGAGCAGTACATCGTGGTGCGCTCGCCGAACGACGCCTGGAGCGGCAACGGCTCGTTCCTCGGCCGGAAACGCAGCGGGGATTCTTCAGCCCGCCCCTCAAGCTACAATTTCTTTAACGGCCAGACCGGGTTCTGGGAGGATCAGCTTCCGGCTGCTGTTTCAAAGAACGGGACAGCGGTCAAAAGCGATAAGGGGAGCATGCCGCGCGGCGGGTACCAGCTTGGATCCATCACCAATTTCATGGTTCTCAAGATCACGGTGCAAGGCACTGTCCCGGACTCGTATTATCAGATCGGGCAGAACGATAATCTGGGATCGAGCGAATGGGACATCGCCGAGATCATCGGCTATTCCAATGTGCTGTCTTCAGCGGATGAAGCGTTGGTCGGAAGTTACCTGGCCGCCAAATACGGGATCGGCACGGTGTATCCGGGGCACGCCGGCACGACACCGTCAAAGAACGCCGAACGCCGAACGCCGAACACCGAACACTGAACGGGGAGAAGTTCGTTAGGTGCCTTACGGCCTAGAAAACGCGATAAAAAACAAGGTGTTTCACCACGAAGAACCGAAGAGCACGAAGTGGTATGGAGGAGTTTGTTAGTGATGGAAACGTGGATGACTTCTTCGCGAAGGACGCTACTCACTCGTGTAGTCGTGTGCCTACGCTCGGCGATTACGCCGTCCGCACGACTGACTACACGAGTTGCATGCCAAAGAGGATTCCCTGAGCGGGAGCAAACGAGAGGGTAACTTTTGAACCACGAAACACACGAAAGCACACGAAAAAATTCCAATTTCATGAAGTTTCATGAAGTTTCGTGGTAAAAAACTTGAAGTTAAAGGTAACGGAACTGGATCGAGGACGAGGACGATTACGATTATGAATGGAAGCGCCGCCTCGTAATCCTAATCGTAATCCGCTTGAAGTTATCAACGAAACTGTTCAATAAATCAAAAAGGAAAAAACTCAATG
>CAZXVN010000061.1:0-3286 GCA_964643945.1 uncultured Lentisphaeraceae bacterium
TGTTGCCGCTGGACTTCTACAGCAACGGCTGCATCCGGGCGGTTTTACGTGCGCAGAAGGCGCAGATCCTTTTGGACGGCCTGCTGTTTGCGGAGGGGGTGTGCGTGGACATGCGCACCGAAGACGGTCAGCCCGACGGGCGGCTGACGGCCGAGGGGTGTCTTTTTGACCGCAAGACCAAACAGGGTTATTGCGAGGGCGCTGTGAGCATGGAGAAAAGCGGGGACCGGTTAAAAGGCCGTGGTATGTACTTTTCAACCGAGCAACAATTTATTAAAATCCTTGGCGAATGCGAGATACGGACGCATCGCATTCAGGTGAACTTCGGGAGGCTGTAGTGAAGAAGAGGATGTGGAGAGTAGCTGTGGCGGCAGGCTGGGTGGTGTTTGCCCAAGGGCCGGTCGCTGTGTCGGCGCAGGACACGCCGGAAACGGGCTCGAAGCCGGAGAAGAGCGAGAAGGCGCAGAAAGGTGCCGGGCCGGGGCGCGAGTCGGTGATCACCGCCGACAGGATCGAGTTCGACAACAAGGAGGGCGTGATCCTGTTCGACCAGAACGTGCTGGTGGATGACGAGCAGTTTGTGATGCGTTCGGAACGGCTCTTGGTTTTTATGCAGGGAACGAACGACGTGCAACAAATCATGGCGGTGGGACAGGTGAGCATCACCAACCAGAACCGGGTGGCCAGCTGCGACAAGGCGGTGTACACGAAGAAGGACGGACAGATCGTGATGAGCGGCAGCGCCCGGCTGATGCGGCAGGGTGATCAGGGCGGCGAGGTGACCGGCGACCGCATTACGATCTGGGTGGACGATGAGCGGATGGAGGTTGTGCCCGGGCGCGTGGTATTGCCGCCCGGAACCTTTAACAAGGCCGACAAGAAACTGCTGCCGTAGAATGTGATTTGACGTATGGATGATACAGCTGGAAAAGCGGGTGAGAAGGTGCCTGACCTTCAGGCGTTCGACCTGGTCAGACAGTATGGGCAACGAACCGTGGTGAACGGGATTTCGCTCCATGCGAGTTGCGGCGAGATCGTGGGGCTGCTCGGCCCCAACGGCGCGGGCAAGACCACCACGTTCTACATGGTTGTGGGGCTGGTGCGCCCCAATTCGGGGGCCATCGCATTTCGCGGAGAGACGATTACGCGGATGCCGGTATACCGCCGCGCCCGGTTGGGGCTGGGGTATCTGGCGCAGGAGGCTTCGATCTTTCGAAAACTGACGGTGGAGGAGAACGTGCTGGCGATCTTGGAGACCCTGCGGTTGACCAAGGCCCAGCGTGCGGAGCGTGCCGAAGAGCTGCTGACGAGCCTGAGCCTCACCAAGGTCGCCAAGCAACGGGCCTACACGCTCAGCGGCGGCGAGCGGCGCAAACTGGAGATCGCACGCGCCTTGGTGCGCAAGCCCGCGATCCTGATGCTCGACGAGCCGTTCAGCGGCGTGGACCCGCTGGCGGTGCACGACATCCAGGAGATCGTCAAGGGGTTGCGTAGCCGCGGGCTTGGGATCATCGTGACCGACCACAACGTGCGCGAGACGCTGTCGATTGTGGACCGCGCCTACCTTGTGTTCGACGGACAAATCCTGTGCGAGGGGCCGAGCGACTTCCTTGTGCAGGACGAGACGGCCCGCCGACTTTACCTCGGAACGAATTTCAGAATGTGAGAGAGCCAGGACGATTTCAGAAGCGATCTGTTTAACACAAACCCGCCTGCCACCCAGCAGGCATAAAAAGAAAGGATGACACCGTATGTCTATTGAAGTGACGATCCGTCATCTGAATGCTGCTCCCGAACTTAAGGACTATGCGGAATTGCGTGCGACAAAGTTAATGGAACAGTTTCCTCGAGTGGAGAGTGTTCATGTGATTATCGATGTGCAGCGCCACCTTTACGAGGCGGAGTTCGTCGTGCAGCAGAAGGGGCTCACTGCTGTGGGCGCAAAGGAACACGCGGCGAGCGCGCGTGCGGTCATCGATACGGCTGCGGCCCATGCCGAGAAACAGTTGCGAAAAGTCATCGCCAAACGTGTGGCGGCACACATCCGTCATACCGATAAAAAGTAATGGCAGAAAATGGCCAAAACCAGCAGACCCGGGTCACGGTCGGCCAGTTTTTGCAGGCCGGCTGTGATCGGCTGGGGCTTGAATTGGTCGCCGGGCAGGCGGGGATCGGGCGGGTGATCATCGAACCGGTGGTCCACCGTTCAGGTCTTGCTTTGTCGGGGTTCTACGAGCACTTCGCGTGGAAGCGCATCCAGATCGTGGGGATGGCGGAGTACGCCTATCTTTCCTCGCTGTCCGTGGCCTTGCGCGTGCAGCGCGTGGAAGAGCTGTTCGCGAAAAAGATACCCTGTCTGGTTTTCACGCGGGGCAAGCGGGTTTTTCCCGAGGTGCTCCGGGTAGCCGAGCGCAACGGTGTGGCGGTGTTGCGTTCCCACTTGCTGACGCGGCTCTTCATGCACGCCGCGACGTTCGTGCTGGAAGACTTGCAAGCGCCGCGCTGCAAGGTTCACGGCACCCTGTTGGAGGTTGTCGGTGTCGGCGTCTTTATCGAAGGCGCAGCGGGACTCGGCAAGAGCGAGACGGCGCTCGGGCTGATCAAGCGTGGGCACGCCTTGGTCGCGGACGACCTGACGCTGATGCGTCGCGACAGCAACAACAACCTGCTGGGCTCTGCGTCGCCGGTGACGCAGTACTACATGGAGATCCGCGGGATCGGCATTATCTATGTGCCGGCGATCTTCGGTGTGGCGGCGGTACGCGGCGAGAAGCAGATCGATTTGGTGGTGACGCTGAAACGGCAGGGCGAGGCGGACGCCGAACTCGACCGGACGGGCGTCGAAGAGTTAAAGCGCGATTTTTTAGGGGTGTCCCTGCCCCAGTTGGTGATCCCTGTCGCACCTGGCAGGGATTTAGTGAACTTGGTTGAAACAGCGGCGCAGGAGCACAAACTGCGTCTTTCAGGCTATGTCGCTGTCCGCGAGTTAGACTCGCAGATCAAACAGCATCATGCCGGAGGAGTGTAAAACGTGGGACAGTCTCATGCAAACGCAGAGGTCCGGGAGTTTGTGTTGCTGAACAAGTATGGGATGCACGTTCGGCCCGCCGGCCTGTTTGCCAAGGTGGCTTCGCGTTTCAACGCCGATGTCGATGTTGAGAAAGACGGCAATGTCGTGTCGGGTAAAAGCATCATGGCGTTGATGACGCTGGAAGCCGTGTGCGGTACGAAGCTGCGTGTGACGGCGAGCGGTCCGCAGGGGCGGGAAGTGCTCGACGAACTCGAG
>CAZXVN010000062.1:0-12593 GCA_964643945.1 uncultured Lentisphaeraceae bacterium
TTTTGCGACTGGCTCGGCCGCACCACTGGCCAGCGTTGCGCATTGCCGACCGAGTCGCAATGGGAGTATGCCTGCCGCGCCGGCACCGCGACGCCGCTCTGGTTCGGCGACCTGACCGCTAACTTCGGCCCGGTTGCCAACCTCGCCGACGCCAATCTCCGTCGCGGCCTGAATACCGTCAGGCCGTGGATTCCTGCCATCGAGGCGGTGAACGACGGGGCGACCATCACCCAAAACGTAGCCGCCTACCAGCCGAACCCGTGGGGTCTGTACAACATGCACGGCAACGCCGCTGAATGGACGCGTTCACTTTTCCAGCCCTATCCGTACCGCGACGACGACGGCCGCAACGCCACAGCGGCTAAAGTTGTTGGCCAGCGCATTGTGCGCGGCGGCTCGTTCTGGGACCGCCCGTACCGCGCCACCTCGTCGGCCAGGCGCAGCTACGAGCCTTGGCAGCGAGTCTTCGATGTCGGCTTCCGCATCATCATCGAACCCGACACCGCCATCAAGGTGGCCGCCCATGAAAAGCGTTAACCCGGTGAAGGCCTGGTAGCGCTCCGTCAATCTCCGCGAACTCCCAGCGAAGGGAATCATTGCTCCCGGACGATGGCCGAGGCGTTTTTTGTCAAAGGGGTTTGTCCGGGCAGCCAGAGAAAACAGGTAGGAATAGTGCGTTTGCAGATGACGCATGTAGTGAAGCCATTGCCGCACTAATGGCAGGTAGACACGTTTCACGTCCCCAGCCAAATGCAGGAGATCAGGTGCCGGAAGAGTTGTTAGATCACTCCGTGCAAGCAGCTCCTCGGTCAGGTGAAAAACGGCCTGCATCAGCCCCGTAAAATCCTCGTGCTCCAACAGGTTCTGGTTTTCCATCAGGCGCAGCATGAACTCCCGGCGCGACAGAAGGAGCGCTTTCAGTTGCATCCAGTCGGCCTTCTTTAAATCCGCCTCATACGAATACCCATCCAGCCATCGCAGGCTTCTTGCGAAGTTTCTGGCAGTCCATGCCTGGTCCACCTTGAGTTCCTCCGCCATCTTGACCCGGTCCGGCCCCCATTCGGAGAAAAGAGACAAGAGCGACGTGCCGACTTCCGAGAAGAACGCCCCGATCACCATGTTCATTTTTTCCCTGCGCAGCGCCTTGTCGCGTTGGTCAAGGACCCTCTGGATGACCAGCGTGACCAGCAGCACCTGGACAAACAGGAATGCGACATCTTCGACAAGATAAAAGAGGATGTCTTCCGCACGCCCGAAAATCATGTAATTCAACACATAGAAAGCAACCGATAACACCGAAAGGGCCAACACCAGTTTGATCTCTTTTTTCAAGTACCGCATCGTTTTGATTCCCGCAGGATCGCCTTGAACAACCGCCTGCCCCGTGTCAAAGCATTCATGCTGGCCAGCCTCATTAGCAAGGCAACCATCATCGATATGCCGAGGCGACATCGTCTGGTTACACAGGGTTTCAGCGCGTGCTTCCGCTTAATTCCCTCTCATGGCTGAACGCTCTCTCTTCATAACGGACTTTTCATCCGGCGCAGAGAACCCTTGAAAAGCGGTCATAAACCATTGCCCGTAAGTGTGGCATGCAACCGCACGGAGGGCAAGCTGTTTTGCGGCACTCTTGCATTTGCGGCGGCGGTCTGGTAAATTACACATTATAAATTCTTCAAGTTACTTATGAATATGCAACTTCGTGTCGCTGGTCTTTCTTCCACGTTTTTACTTGTCGTTCTGGCTTTGGCCGCTCGAGCCGCACCTTCTGTCGTTTTCAGAACGTCCCCGGCGTTCCCGGTTGGCGACGGTCCCGCCCAGGTGGTCGTCGCCGATTTTAACCTGGATCAGCGGGCGGATATGGCTACCGCCAACGCCGATGACGGCACCGTCACCATCCTTCTAGGCCAGGAAAACGGGACTTTCGCCCCGGGCAGGCATTATCTCGTCGGAACCTATCCTGACTCTCTGGTCGTCGGCGATTTTGATCAGAACGACACGCTCGACATTGTGACTGCCAACGGGAACGGCTGGAATCAGCCTGGGAGTCTCAGCTTTTTGCCCGGCCGTGGCGATGGCACTTTTGGCACGGCGATCACTTTTGCTGTGGGCCGCGGGCCGCGTGGAGTGGTCGCCGCTGATTTTAATGGAGACACTCACCTGGATCTTGCTGCCGCCATTTCCGGCGGCTGGTTCGAGACGAACCAGATCGACGTTCTTTTTGGGAGAGGCGACGGCACGTTCGATGCCCCGGCGGCATATCATGTCGGAACAGCTCCGGCTTGGATCACCGCTGCCGATTTCAATGGGGACCGGCGCGCCGACCTTGCCGTAGTCAATGCGGGGCCGGGGACCGGCGGCGCAACCGTCAGCGTGCTCATCAACTCTGGCGTCGGCTCATTCGGACCGGCCGCAACCTACCCGGTCGGCACCTACCCGGGCTTTATCATCGCTGCCGATCTTAATCAGGACAATCAGCCCGACCTCATCACTGCAAATCGGGCAAGTTCATCGGTCAGCCTGCTGCTGGGACGAGCGGACGGCACCTTCGACTCGGCTGTCAACCTTCCGGTTGCCGGCGGAGTTTCTCAACTTGTGGCGGGTTGCTTCGATGCCGATGCCAATCCCGATCTCGCAGTTCTCGGAGGCAGCTATGATTCGGGAATGGTCACCGTCCTGTCAGGGAGCGGGAACGGCTTGTTTGGGCCTCCCACCCCCTACAGCATTGGCGCAGGATTAACCTGCATCGCCGCCGGCGAGCTCACGGGAGATGCCAAGCCCGACCTCGCCGTGGCCGGGGCGTATGACAATGCTGTGCTCCTGATGCCCGGCAAAGGCGACGGCACTTTCAAAAACGCCACGGATGCCTATCCCGTCAGCGGCGCGATCAACGGAATCATTACCGGCGATCTCAACCAGGACTCGCAGGTGGATGTGGTGACGGTAAACTCCTCCGGCAACAACATCCATGTGCTGCTCCAACAGACCAACGGCCTGTTCCTGTCCGCGGTTCAGTACGCCGTCGGCCCGCAACCCAAAAGCGTCAAGGCGGGCGACTTCAACAACGACGGCTTCGTGGACCTGGCCGTGGCGAGTTTCGATGGATCGCTGACGCTGCTGCGCGGCCAGCCCGCCGCGCCCGGTGTTTTCACCAACAACTGGAACAACGGTTTTTGGGGCACCGTTGAGATTGGCGGCAACCACACCGATCTGGAGATTGGAAATTTCAGTTGCGACGACCATTTGGATATCGTCACACCGAACTACTACGGGGCTTGCCTGAGCATCGCGCTGGGTGACGGCACCGGACGGTTTCATGACCCGCTCCCGCCCGTCGTTCCGGTCAACAGCGGGCCGACCTCGGTCGTGGTTGATGACTTTAACGGCGACGGCAAGGCTGACTTGGCCGTAGGCTATGAGAGCGGAACCAAAATCAGTCTTGTCACGGGGCGGGGTGACGGCACCTTCGACCCCAAGACTGATATCAGCACCTGGGAAATTCCCTGGTTCATTAAGTCGGCCGACATCAATTTCGACGGCAAGCCGGACCTGGTTGCGGCACACTACGACTGGCGCAGGATCAGTGTCATGCTGAACCGTACGACCGCAGGCGGACCGGTCCAGTTCGATCCCCCTCTCATGCATGACGTGGCCAATGACCCTGTATCCATAGCCGTCGGCGATTTCAACGGCGACAATCTGCCCGACATTGTCTCTGGGAATTATGCCTCGCTGAGCGTTCTGCTGGGCAATGGCGACGGCACGTTTCTGAGTGCCACCAACTTCTTTGTGGGCGGAAAGTACGCCGGCGTGGCGGATTTCAACCAAGACGGCATGCCAGACATCGCCATCGACCTTGGGAACAAGGTGGGCTTTTTCTGGAACGACACCCTCCCACAGCTCCACATCAGCCTCACTGCCGGCGGCGTGCGCATCGCCTGGCCCGGCTGGAACCGCTACTATCTCGAGTCCAGCACGAACCTGCTCAACCCGGATTCGTGGGTCTCCCTCTGCACAGAGCCCACCGTGTACGGCAATCAATTCGTCCTTACCAACTCCGTGCAGTTTTCCGGCCAGGCCTTCCGTTTAAAGAGGTTTTAAGAGGCCGCATTTTATTTCGGGTTGCCCGCCGCGCTACCGGGTCATCCTGACGCGGTAGAACTTGCAAGAGACATCGTTCGTGTCCTTTGCGAACATCGTCCCGTCCAAACCGGGAATCCGAACATAGCCCAGAACGTTCGACCAGGGAACCAGAGGCGCGAGCGAAGGCGTGAATTCCAAGGTGTAGTGCCACGCGTTCGTCCCCGTCCACTCCACCAGAGGCTGGTCCAGTTTCATGCGAATCCCGAGCCAGGCGGGCAGCAGGGTTTCTACCTGTAGCTCCTGGGCGCTGTCGATCGTTGAATCTGGAACCGGCCCCAAGCCCAGCATGTCCAGCGCAAGATTGGCCGCCTCGCCGTTGCGGACAGGCTGGAGCCCCGTGTACGGCGGGTTCGCCGTCGGCCCCGGCGACGTGCGGCAAGTCGGGTTCATGGCATACAGGTCGCCACCCGCCACGCCGCTCGCGCCCCAGACATAGAACGGGATCGTGAAATCCAGGGGATTCGGCGTGCCGCCGTGGGTCTTGCCGTGACCGCCGTGGTCAGCGGTCAGGATGATCACAGTATTTCCTTGCAGCCCGGGGCTGCTTTCCACCATCTGCAGGATATTGCCGATTTGGGTGTCCACCTCTTTCAGCGTCGCCGCAAAAGCGCTTGCAGGGTTGGTTGACCAGCCGGAAGCGTGTCCGGTCTTGTCCGGGTCCTGATAATGGAAGAAAACGAAATGGAACGGGCTGGCGGACATCCGGTTGGTGAAGTCGGTCGTCAGCTCGGCGGCCGAAATGGAGGACTCGACCTTGTCGAAAGTGATCTTGTCACGGCCGTTGTCAAAGCCGGTGGTGTCCAGCGCGCCACTTGTGTCATTGTATGACTGCTGAAACAGATTAAACTTTGACTTGCCCGACCAAAGGCCCGTGCGCAGTCCGTTATCGTGAGCGACATCAAAGCCGCTGGCGATGTACAAGCCCTTGTTGCTCTCGAGCGTGTCCGTAAGCGCCGGATCGGTGTTCTCTGTCCAGTTATGACCAGCCTCGCCGAGCACGCCGCGCCCGGTCATCATGGTGATGTGGTTCGGAAGTGTGACGGCATAGTCGGCGTCGTCGCGCGCGTTCAGGGTGCCGGATCCATCGGCCTGGATTCGCTTGAACGTTGTGAGCTCGTTGGTAATCCCGGCGACCAACAGCGGCTTGACGTATGCCGAGCCCATGCCGTCGACGCTGATCACAACGACGTGCTGCGCCCGCTGCAGAATGACCGTCACTTCCACGGTGGACGTCGCCGCCCAGCCTGTCTGGTCCCAAGCCACGGCCTGCAGTGTGTGGGCACCCAGCGGCGCGCCGTTCCAGACATAGCTGTAGGGACTTGCATCGTCGCTGCCGAGCAGCGTGTTCCCGTCGTAGAAGCACACGTTGGTCACCGCAACGTCGTCGGTGGCGGTGGCGGCGATCGTGAAGTTCGTGCTGACCACCATGCCCTTCGCCGGCATGGTGATGCTGACTTTCGGAGGCAGGTTGTTGGTCACGCAGATCCTTACGGAGGCCGACGTGCCCGAGTGGGCGGCCGCGTCGTACGCCCTGGCCGTGAGGGCATGGTCGCCCAGCGGCGCTGAATTCCAGATCCAGATGTAGGGGTCGGTGTCGTCGCTGCCGAGAAAGCTGCCGTCTGCATAGAACTCCACGTTGGTCACCCCAGCGCCGCCCGAGGCTGCGGCGATGATCGTCAGATTGGCCTGGCTCACCGTCTCGTTGTCCAGCGGGCTGGAGATCGCAACGGATGGCGGCTGCAGCGGAGCGAAGGCTGCCATCGACTGCGCCTCCCGGCTTACGGCTGTTCCGGCAAGCACAAGAATCAGGGTGGCACGCCCGACCCACATACTCGTTTCGGCCATCCTGCTGTTTTCCGTCCCAGTTCGAATCTTCATTCAGTGAGTATAGCGCAATGCCGAAAGGCGGGAAAGGCTAGAGTTTGGTGGCACAAACTACTGAGTCCATCCATTCGCCGCGGCGGAGGCATTTGACCTTCCTGAAACCCGCGGATGACAGGTCTTCACGGAGTTCGTCGAACGTGAACGTCCCTCCTCCGGGAGTGGCGACCAGCATGTTGACGGCGAACAGGGCACCGCCCGCAGGACGCGTGCGGGCCGGGGCCATGACAATGTCGCGAATCAGGATCCGTCCGCCGGGTGCCAGAGCGGAAAACACCTTCGCGAACATCGTCCGGTTCTGCGCGCGTGAGTTCTGGTGTATGATTGCGCTCACCCAGGCCAGGTCGGCTCCCGCCGGCAGGGCGTTGCGTAAGAAGTCGCCCGGAACCAGCCGCACTCGGCCGGACAGACCGGCCTGCTTCATCAGGCGTCTGGCCATCGGCATGACATCAGGCTGGTCGAAGATGGTCGCGCGGGCTTCGGGGTTGAGCCGAAGGAAAGGGATGGTCCACGTGCCGGAGGCCCCGCCCAGATCCAGCAGGTGCGTGAACTTCAGAGGCCCGAGGCTGGCGATGAGCGGCATGGCCATGGGCTCGGATATCTCGTGCATGGCCCGGATGAACGCGGCCAGGTCTCCTCCGGCGCCCCGGATGCTCGGGCGGCGCGTGGCGGGCTTGCCGCGCAGCACGACGTCGGCCAATTGTCCCCACCTGCGCAAGCAGTTGCCTTGATGGCGAACCATGCCCAGCATGTTTTGCGATCCGGTCTCCGTGAGAACGTCGGCCACCGCTGGCGGGACACGGTAGAGGGGTTTGTTGCCGGACGCTTTGTCCAACAGGCCGAGGGCAGCGAGCGCATCCAGCAGAACGGCTGTGGCCCGAAGGTCCCCCTTGATCCGGCAAGCCAACTGAGCCGCGTTCATCGGCCTGGCGTGCAGCAGAGTGAAAACGTCCAGTTCCGCTCCGGCGATTACGACGCATGACGGCTGGAATCCGCGCACCAAGTCCAAAACAGCTGTTCCGTTTCGACGCTCTTTCATTCTCACGGCTCTCTTTCGTATTCCTGGCCCGGCGTCATCATGCAGGGCAGGTTCATCGGCAGGAACGCGCAGTCGATCCGCTCATTCCTTGTGCGGCTGCCTGCCGCTCCTCATGCTTGCCTGTCCGCCTCTCCCCCGCCCGGGCGACACCGCGTCACGCCTGGACGAACGTGGTCACCCGCCTTCTCGTGCGTTCGCGCAGCGAGCATTCGCGCAGCGTGTCGGCCAAGGACTCCAGGTCCGGGACGCCGAGGATCGTCACCGTCGGAAAGCTGGTGTCGGAAGAGCGGAGGTGGACGAGGCATTGGCCAGCGATCCTCATCCCCAGCGGCTTGTGAAGGTCGAAGTGGTCGACGCGGAACAGCTCGACATTCTCCTTCTCCTTGGAGAGGATGCCGCGTTCAATCCTGATCCGCTGCGTCGTTATCTGGTAGGTTGTGGAAATGCTTCTGAGCCAGTAGAAGATGTAGGCGATGCCGAGCGTGCAGGCGACGGCCACCCACTGCCAGAACGTGTAGACGGCCGCGGGATGACCAATGAACAGCGTCTTCTCGGTCTCCGCCTCTTTCGCCGCCTCGTAGGCGGCAAGGTCGGTGTTGCAGAACCGGCATTTGATGGCCGCCACCTTGATGCTCTCCGCGCATACCGGACACACCTTCATATCGTCATCCATCTGTTCCACCCTCCCTGTCGACGGTGCCAACGTCCTGTCGGCCGCCGCATCCGACGTGATGCGGGCAGCCGGCCCACGCCCACGTTTGTTTACCAGTTTGACAGCTTCCGCATCCGGCGTCAAGAGCCGCAATTCTCATACACGGCATGGTTGACAACCCAGTCCGCAAGCCCTAACATCAGCAACGTTTTTTTGGGCTATCCGTCCCGGAAAACGAAAAGGACGCGGGAATCTGCACGATACCCGGTTCGTTATGCGTGCGGGGTTGCGTTCGCGCACCGACCGGCAGGGAGGCGTGACTTGTTTAGATCCCTTTTTGCGAAAATCTCTCCGGTTCTCATGGTCAAGGAGGCCAAGGCGGAACACGCCCTGTCGGAGCACGAACGGCGGCTGGCCGAGTTGTGCTCGCGTACCGGGCCGGAGGTCCTTCGCGAACTCGGATCCCGCCCCGAAGGCTTGACAGCGGACGAGGTGGAAAGCCGCCTGAAGGAGCATGGGCGCAACGAGCTGGCGCATGTGGCGCGCGAAGGGTTCTGGCGCGACATCCTGCGGCGGTGCCGCAGCCCCCTGGTGATCCAGCTGCTGGCGATCGGCTGTCTTTCCGCGGCGGTCGGCGAAATGCGTTCGGCGCTCATCGTGGGCGGCATGGTGATGCTGAGCGTGGGGCTTTCCTACATCCAGGAGCGCAAGTCCTCGCGGGCCCTGGAGAAACTGCAGGCGCTCGTGCAATCCACGGTGGCCGTGTTGCGGGACGGCCGCCAAGTGGAAATACCGCTGATGGACGTCGTTCCGGGCGACATCGTCATCTTGGACGCCGGGACCATCGTTCCGGCGGATATCCGGCTGATATCGGTCAAGGACTTGTTTGTGAGCCAGTCGGCGCTGACGGGCGAATCCATGCCGGTCGAGAAGAGCGCCGCCCCGTGCCTGGCTTGCGAACGCTCAACGATGGAACTTGCGAACGCGTGCTTTCAAGGCAGCAACGTGCTGAGCGGCGTGGGCCGCGGCGTCGCGGTCCATACCGGCACGCGGACTTATTTCGGGACGATTTCGGAACGGCTTTCCAAGCGCCAGCCCCAAACCAGTTTCGACCGGGGCGTGCAGGGCTTCACCTGGCTCATGATCCGGTTCATGACGGTAATGGTGAGCGTGGTGTTTCTGGTGGTTGGACTGACCAAGGGCAACTGGACGGAAGCCTTGTTGTTCTCGCTCTCGGTCGCGGTCGGCCTGACGCCGGAGATGCTGCCGATGATCGTCACGCTGAACCTGGCCAAAGGCGCGATGACGATGTCGCGCAAGAAGGTCATCGTGAAGCACCTGTCCTCGATCCAGAATTTCGGGGCGATCGACGTGCTGTGTACAGACAAGACCGGAACGCTGACCCAAGACCACGTTGTGCTGGAGCGGCATGTCGACGTGTCGGGACACGCAAGCGACGATGTGTTGCGGTACGCGTACATGAACAGCTACTACCAGACGGGCCTGCGGAACCTGCTGGACCGGGCCGTGCTGTCGCACGACAATCTGGACGTCGAGCGGACGTGCCGCAAAGTGGACGAACTGCCCTTCGACTTCCAGCGCCGCCGCATGTCGGTCGTGATCGAGAACCAGGGCGAACACGTCCTGATCTGCAAAGGGGCGGTACACGAGATCTACGCCTGCTGCGACCGCTATCAGGTCGAGGATGAGATCTACCCGCTCATCGACATGATCCGCGATGACCTTTTCTTGGAGGTAGAGGAATTGAACCGTGACGGCTTCCGCGTGCTGGCGGTTGCCTACCGCGAGCATCCCCGCGACAGGCAGGTCTTCAGCGTGGCGGACGAAACGGGATTGATTCTGCTGGGGTACATCGCGTTTTTCGATCCGCCGAAGGACTCCACCGCGCGGGCCATCGCCCGGCTTCGCGAGGCCGGCGTCGCCATCAAGATCCTGACCGGCGACAATCCCTTGGTCACCCGCAAGGTTTGCGCGGACGTGGGTTTGGACTGCCCACGGATTCTCACGGGTGACGAGTTGATGCGGCTGTCGCCGGATGAATTCGCCAAGACGGTGGAGGAAACGCATGTTTTCGCGCGGCTCTCGCCCAGCCAGAAGGAACAGATCATCCGCCAGTTGCAGGCGGCGGGCCATGTGGTGGGGTATTTGGGCGACGGGATCAATGACGCGCCTGCGCTCAAAACAGCGGACGTGGGCATTTCGGTGGATTCGGCCGTGGATGTCGCCAAGGAGGCGGCTGATATCGTCCTGTTGGAAAAGAGTCTCCTGGTGCTGGAGGAGGGCATCCGGGAGGGGCGGCGCGTTTTCGCGAACATCATCAAGTACATCCGGATGGGCGCCAGTTCAAACTTCGGCAACATGTTCAGCGTGCTTGGCGCCAGTTTTCTCCTGCCTTTCCTGCCGATGCGGCCGGTGCAGATCCTGATGAACAATCTGCTGTATGACGTTTCGCAGATCGGCATCCCCAGCGACAACGTGGACGCCGAACTCATGGCCAAGCCGCGCAAGTGGAACATCGGCAACATTCGCCGCTTCATGCTGTTTATCGGACCTGTCAGCTCGATTTTCGACTACGCCACGTTTGCGCTCATGCTGTTCGTTTTCCATTGCCGGGATTTCACGCAAACGGGGCTGGCGGCGGCGGAAAAGACCGGGTTTGAACAGCTCTTTCAGACCGGATGGTTTGTCGAGTCGCTCTTGACGCAGACGCTCATTGTCCATATCATCCGCTCCAAACGCTTCCCCTTCTTCGGCAGCCGCGCGTCGTGGCCGATGACCCTTACGACGCTGGCCGTCATGGCGGCTGGCGTGTGGCTGCCCTACTCACCCTTCGCCGCATCCTTGGGCTTCGTTCCGTTGCCGCGCGCATATTGGCTCTGGATGGGGGTGTTCCTTCTCGCCTACGGCGTGTTGACACACACGGTGAAGGTATGGTTTTTCAAGCGCTTCGGAGACGATTGACATGAACAGTCTGCTGGGTGCCCTGCAGGAAGGGCGATTGGTTGAACTGCCCGAAGACAGCAACAAAGAGCGTGCCCTCACGATCTTGGCGAATCTGATCGAAGCGATCCCCTCTGTTCCTGCAGGCACAGACGTGGCCGGTTCGGTGATGTCGCGGGAAGCGACGGGCAGCACGGCGCTGGGCAAAGGGTGGGCCTGTCCGCATGCCCGGCTGGGGAACGACGGCGACCTGCTGTGCGCGGTGGGGTGGAGTCCATCGGGTGTCGATTATGGCTCGCCGGATGGCCGGCCGGTGCGCATTCTGGTGATGTATCTGGTGCCGCTGAATCAGAAAAACGTCTATCTCCGTGAGATATCGGGCATTGCCAAAGCCTTGCAGACGCAGCACGAAGACACGATGTGGTCCAACGTGAGCGACTTGACACAGGTACGCAACGTCCTGTTGGATATGATCGGCGCCGCGTCCGGATCCGCAGTGCCGGAAGCGCGGGCACGCATGATCAGGCTGGAGGCGCGGCAGGCGGCAACCGAACTTCCACCATCCGGGGTGTCCCTTGCAGGCCTGGCCGTTCAGGCATTGACGATTGTGGCAGGGCCGTCCTTGAAACCCGTCGTCTTGACGCAGCATCGCGAACTGATGGAGCAACTGGAGGCGGTCTTGGACCTTTCAGCGACACTGTCCCGACAGGGATTTGTGGATGTTGGAGGATGGCGAGTTCTCAGTCGCGGCTCGACGGTCTACCCTGCTGATCGCACCGTCTTTGACTGCCTGGCTGTGAAGAGCCTCCCTGAGCGGACTGTCGGCTCGCCCCCCATTGTTAGACCCTAAAGTCGCCTTGCCCCCCCACCCGCTGCTTTCGTGACCCCGCGGCTAAGTTATCCTCGGTCACAGGTCACGGACATTGGCACAGGGCACGCAGTCACTGCGGATGCAAGTTCTTCAAGGGAAACGGCGGGACGCCGGTGTATCATCCGGTGACAGTTCGAGCACAACATCGCGAGGTCCTCCGCTTTCGTCTTGTCGCCGTTCTGCATCTCCGACACATGCTTCGTGTGATGGGCCTCGATAAACCCGCGCCCCCGGGCCCCATACTTTGCCTCAAAATCGATCAGGCACACCTCGCAGAAAAGCCGTCCCCCGTGTTTCTTTGAAAACCGTTGCGCCGCCTGCTTCACGACCGCCGTATTCCGCTCAAGCCGCCTGTGTTGGCGGTAGGAGGCCCGGCCCTCAGGATACTCCGCCTCGTCATCGTCTGCGGACTCCGGCGACACGGCTACATGCGAGAAGACGAAGTGGTTCACGTCCTGTCCCATCGCAATCGTGAACGTCCCTTCGGCTGCCGGGAACACCAGCCTGAACTCTTTCATCAGATCGCGCTTGAACCGGATGCTCTCCAAGTGCAGCGCCTCGTCGACTTGGCCCTCATATCGATAAGCAGCCTCGAACACCATGTTGTTGAACAGGACGAACACGTCCCTTGCCTGTCCCCTGGGCGTGTAACTCGACGAGTCCGGCGGGTTGAAGGCCGCATGGAAAGCCTCGTCGATCCTCACGCCGTCCGTATACTGGAATCTTCCGACTTGCTTCGTCAGCACAGGACAGCCAGGCAGGGGCCTGAACATGTCGAGCATGCCGACCGCGAGCGCGTCCGCAGAGGTGCCGCGAACAACCGTGAACCCCAAACTCGCCAACTTGCGCGCTACCGTACGCTCGTTCCCGCTGAACTGCCCGGCCTCGCGAGCAAAAAAGTCAGGATGCTGGAACCCATAGGCCGCCCCGACGATCGCTTTCGAGTCATATGACCGTCCACGATACACCAGCCAGAATTTCACAGCCGGGCCGAAACCGTATTTGCTGAGGAACGCCTCGCGTCCAAGCCGGTCGCACTCCTCGAT
>CAZXVN010000063.1:0-6288 GCA_964643945.1 uncultured Lentisphaeraceae bacterium
TCCGATCTCCCCACATCAGCCATCAATGCTTCGCCGCTTGGGGCGGAACCCTGCCGATCGAGTGGGAGCGCTTCTGTGTGGTGGAAATCGGAGGCAGTCTGCGGCGTCCGCTGGTCAATCAGGTTTTTCACGATCATCAGGCCGGGCTCTTCATGGCGCTGGACGAATTGGAGGCGTTGGGCTAATTCCGGAACAGTTGATGTCGACTGGGATTGACGGCATATCCTCCCGTTTTTTACAATGATCCGCTTTGGATCTTCAAAAAGTACAGCATGACCCGAACGTGTATACACAGAACGGTTGCCTCTTGGTCCAAGAGCCGTGCGACGGCCTTGCTTTTCGCGTCGGGCTTGTGCGGGGCGGCGTTTGCCGCGCCGGAGGGCTCCGGGACGGTGGGCGCGGCTTTGGATGCGGACGGCCGCGCGTTCACGTTCGCGGCGGCGGGGACGATGGATTTCCGTGGGAGCTTCTCGGCCACGGTCGTGAGCGGCGGACAGACACAGGAATTGGTTTCGGCGGCGGGCGCGCTGGCCGTGCCTGCCGAGCCGACGGGCGAGGAGACGCCCTGCGGCCGGGCCGCGGTGACGGCCGTTACGCTTCACTTCGGGAAGGGACAGGTTGACCTGCTCTTTCGTCTCGGCCGGATTCCCGGCGTGCCCGGTGTGCTGGCGCAGGCCGGGATCCGCAACGCCGGGGCGGCGCCGGTCAGCCTGATCTCGGTGACGCCTGTGGCGCTGGAGGGCCGGGTGGAGGGATCTCCCGCGGAGTGGCTGGTCACGGCGCTGGACACAAGCGTCAAATATGCTCCGCCTGTGGTTGCGCTGGGGGACATCAGCAGGCCGCTCAAGGTGTGTGAGTACGGCGGTTTCTATCGCGGGGACGGCAGCGGATTTCTTTTCGGACCGGTCGGGGCGCCGACCGCCTATGTGAACGCCTGTATCGCGCATGACGACGACGGCAATGTGTCGTTCGCGTTCGCGGCGGACATGAGCGGCGTGCAGGTGGCGTCTGGCGAGACGCGCTGGGGACAGCAGGTCGCGCTGCTGGCGGAGCCCCCGCAGACGGCGCTGCCACGTTGGACGGAGTGGGTGGCCAAGACGCACGGGGCGCGCACGGACAAGGGTGCGCTGTCGGGCTGGAACAGTTGGTATTTCCACGCCAAGAACATCACCGGCAAGGATGTGCTGGCGGAGGTCGAGACAGTCTTGCAAGCGCCGGAGCGGCTGCGGCCGCTGCTCATGGAGATCGACAACGGCTATCAGGATGACATCAACAAAAAGGAGACCAACGAAAAGTTTCCGGAGGGGCTGTCGTTCTACGCGCAGCGCATCGCGGCCACCGGCGCGCGTCCCGGGCTTTATCTGGATTTCCGAGATTCGCAGGGCTGGACCACCATGGTCGCGCGCGTCCGCCATGCGGTCCGGAGCGGCTTCACCTACCTGAAGATCAATCCCACCCATCTCGTGATTCCGGCCGAGGCCTTTGTTACGAAAACGTCGTTCGAGGTCCTGCGGCAAGGCATCACCCTGCTCAGAGAGGCGGCGGGCGAGGGAACGTACCTGCTGTACAACGACAACCGTCCGGACCGCGCGACCGTGGGGCTGGTGGATGCGAACCGCACCGGCCAAGATCCGGCCCGGCTTCAAGTCCGGCCTGTCATGACCGACGTGCTGCGCTCTTATCAGCTTCAAGGCCGCTGGTTCGCGGTGGACAACGATTCGTACTTCATGGGAACGGACATCGCCAACGTCAGCGAGATCGCCGGCGGCTGGCCGCTGGTGCGGACCTGGATGAGCATGGTTGGGCTCTCGTGCGGCGCGGCCCTCACCGCCGATCCGTGGCACTGGGATAGCTTCCGGCCGTATTGGCGCAACGTCGAGGTGATGACCCCGCCCGCTCGTGAGCGGACCGAGGTGCTGGTCCTGTGTACCAGCCGGGAGTGGCCGCGCCTGGTGGGCCATGTCAAACGCGACTGGGGCGACATGACCGTCGCGCTCTTGTGGAACCCCGGCACCTCAGAACGGACAGTCACGCTGGATTTCGTGAAGGTTGGCATGGAGCCCCAACACCGTTACGCGGTCTGGTCCTTCTGGGACAACCGCTATCTGGGCGTCGCCAAAGGCTCGTGGACAACGCCCGCGCTCGGGCCGTCGGCCTCGCAGCACCTCTGCTTCACCGATCTGGACCACACGCCGGACAGGCCGGTGCTGATCGGCTCCAGCCTGCACATCTACTGCGGGGCGGCGGAGGTCAAGCGCGTATCCCACCGGCGCGGCGCGATGGAGATCGAATTGACCGACGCCGGCGCGCGCGACGGCGACCTGTTCGTCTACAGCCGCCGGCAGCCGGTCTGGAAAGGGGCGGCCGGCTGCGCGGTTTCCGGCATTGCCAGCGCCGGGGAATATGTGTGGCGGATCAGCCTCGTCGACCGGCAGTGCGGCGTGCCGCAGCGGGTGGCGCTGGGCATCCTGCTGCCGGTCACGCGGCAGATCTGGTTCTGGGTGCTGATTGCGACCGTGGCGGCCAGCCTGCTGTTCGCCGCATGGCGCTACGTGGCCGGCCAGCGGCTGCAGCGCGAGCATGCGCTGGGGCAGGAGCGCAGCCGGATTGCACGCGACATCCATGACGGTTTGGGTGTGAGCCTGACGCAGATCGCGATGCAGTGCGAGGTCATGGAAGTTAAGCTGGCTCTGACAAGTCAGGTGCGCGCTCACGTGGCCGAGATATCCCGGAGCGCGCATGCCTTGACGCGCGCGGCGGATGAGATCGTCTGGGCGGTGACGCCCGCCAACGACACGGCGGAGAAATTCGTGACGTTCGTCGGGCACTTTGTTGAGTCCAGCCTGAAGACCTCTGGTGTGTCGTGCAGGCTGGAGGTGCCAAGCGATGTGCTGGATTTGCCGATGTCCGCCACCGTGCGTTATCACCTTTTCCTGGTTTTGAAGGAGGCCCTGAATAACGCGATCCGTCATGCGGCGGCCCGGACTGTGAGTTTCAGCCTCGTGTTGGCGGGCCGGGAATTGACCATCACTGTCGCCGACGATGGCTGCGGCTTTGAGCCCGACAACCTTTTGAAACCGCTTGCGGAGCGTGTTTTGGGCGGCAACGGCTTGGCCAACATGCGTAAGCGGATGGCGGAAATCGGCGGCACGTTGGAAATCAACAGTGCGCCCGGCTGCGGCACGACCCTGACGCTGCGCGTGAACGTGTGAGGCAACCATGAAGCGAGAGACAGACATATCAAACAAAAGGATCACGGTGGCTATCGTGGAAGACGACGGCCAGATCCGGCGGCAGTTTGCGGCGATTATCGACTGGATGCCGGAGTGTAGCTGCGTCGGCCAGTATGCCAACGGCGAAAACGCCGTGGAGGGCCTAGCCCTGCGGCCCGCCCGCGTGGTGCTCATGGACATCAACCTGCCCGGCATGAATGGCGTCGAGTGCGTGCGGCAGGTCTCTGCCCGTTTGCCCGGCACGTACGTGATCATGCTGACGGTGCATCAGGACACGGACACCATTTTCGAGGCGCTCTCGGTCGGGGCCTCCGGCTACCTGCTCAAACCGGTGCGGAAAGACGATCTGGTCCGCGCGATCCTTGATGTTGTGGCCGGCGGCTCGCCGATGACCGGCAACATCGCCCGTAAAGTCGTCCAGTCCTTTCAGCGTCTGCCTGCTGTTGCCGGGGTGGAAATACTCAGTGAGCGCGAACGGGCAGTGCTGGACCTGCTTGCTAAAGGTTACATTTACAAAGAGATCGGCGTGCAACTCGAGATCAGCCATTATACGGTTTCCTCCTTCGTCCAGCGCATTTATCAGAAGCTTCACGTCAACAGCCGCGCCGATGCTTTGGCTAAGTACCGCGGTCTCGGCCGCTGAGGGGTGTGTAGCTATTATAGCTACAGACAAGTTTCATACGGGGTTCTATACTCGCCGTGTTTAATGCATGTGTCAGGTAGCCCACGAGGTTCTCATCGCGGGAAGCGTGCTCCGAGCAGCAGTTCTCAATATGGCAGGGAAACGCCTGAGTGAGGCAACAGAAACAAGTGAAAAGGGAGGGGTCGTATGAACAAGATGAGCAAGAGTAAGCTGTTTCAAGTAAGGTCAGTCGCCGTGGCTCTTTCCGGGCTGTCGCTGGCGGTCTGTACGGCAGCGCAAGCTGCGGTCATTAAACCTGTCGGCGCAACCGGCAATAATGCTATTTACGGTCAGCGTTACGACTATAATACAATCAACGGCAGCGGGCTGAGCAGCCCCAACATGCCCGCCGACCCTGTGGCCGGGCCGTGGCCAAGTCATAACAATGACGTCAACTCCATGTGGTTGGCATATCCAAAAACGTCAAACCCCAACCTCACGATCATCTTCAACTTGGGCGACGTATACGCTCTGACCGGTGCGCACGTCTGGAATTACAATGAGAGTGGAGTGTTCTCAAACAGAGGGATCAAGGACGTTGACGTCTATGTCTCCAACGATACCAACAATTGGGGCAGCAAGGTTGACTCCTGGTTGTTCGCTAAAGCGTCGGGGGGCAGTGATACGGGCACGAACCAGAATTTCAGCAGTGCCACGGCATTCGTGCGCTACGTGAAGTTTGTTCCGACCAGCGATTGGGGTGGGGATAGCCAAGGCCTCTCCGAGGTTCGGTTCATCGGCTCCGCTCTCTTTCGCGTCATGCTCACCAGCCCGACGAACAATCAGGCATTGTCAGTCTACGTGCCTGTTCTTGCCTCCGCCTTGCCGACTAACGGCACGGCGCCTTACTCCGTCACGTTCTGCACGAACAGCGTTGCGGCGGGCACGGTCACGAATGCGCCCTATCAAGTGAGCCTGGGGACTCTGGCCGCAGGCGCGTACACGGTTTATGCCATGGCCACCGACAATGCCAGCGGCAACGCGACCTCCGTGACCAATACCTTCACGGTCGCCGATCTGGTGCCGACGGTCTCGATCACCAACCCGGCCAACAACGCCATCTATTTCCCCGGCTCGTCCATCGTGATCGGTGCCGCTGCTGCGGATGACAGCGCGGTGACCAATGTGGACTTCTATGGGGACGGATCCCTGCTCGGCAGCGCCACCGCCGCGCCCTATACCGCCACGTGGGTCGGTGCCGCGAATGGTCCTCACGCCCTGAAAGCGGTCGCCTGGGACAACGCCGGCCAGGCAGTCACCTCGACGGTGGTCAACATCACGCTCGCCAACCTGCCGCCTTCGGTTGTCATCACCAGTCCGCCCAACAACACCAACTTCTCACAGGGCGCATCCATCGTGATCAACGCGACAGCCACCGACGACGACACGGTCAACCAAGTCGACTTTTACGCGAACGGCTCCCTGCTCGGAAGCGACATCTCCGTTCCTTACAGCTATACGTGGAGCGGAGCCGCTTTGGGCGTGCATGCCCTGACGGCGGTCGCAACGGACAACACCAGCCAGTCCGCGACTTCGGCAACGGTGACGGTGCGGGTGGCGATTTTCCCGACCACCATCAACCTCGCGCCGGCGGGAAGCGGAAGCGACAATTTAGCTGCCCGCAATTGGTACAACGATTTGGTTAACACCGTTGGCAATGATCCGCGAACCTGGATCGGCATCAAATGGACATCGCCGCAGTTGGTGAACGCCTTGTATCTGCAGGCCAAGTCAGACAATTATCCGACGAATTTCGATTTCCAAGTGGCTAACCCGGGCGTGACAAATCCGGTTATGAATACGGACACCGATTGGACAACACCAAGCGGCTGGAGCTTCAGCGGCTATACGAACGACCATCCGTCGGGTTCCTCCGCCACCGCGTTATCGACCTATGCCGTGCGGGTCAAATCAACCACTGCGCAAACCTTTGCATCGAGCGAACTGCTGGTGCTCAAGGGCGTGACGGTCAACGTTGCGCCGAGGGCCACCGTGGGCGGATTAACCGGCTGGGCCGGCAGCAGTTCCAAGCTGACCGACGGGAATTTCTACTATGATCAACAAGTGTATATTGGACAGGTGGCACCGCCGCCGCTGACCTTCGACTGGACGACGCCGCAGACGCTCGGCGGGATCATGATTTCGGGTGGCGCCGGCAGCTACCCCACCTCCTACGATGTCGAATACCAGGACGGTTCGGGCAACTGGCAGACGGCCGTGAACGTCTGGGGCAACACCACGTCAATTTCTGTCGCCGGTTTCACGCCAGCGAAGAGTGCACATTTCCGGGTGAAACTTACCGGCACGTCGGACAACGCCTATCAGCGCATCTCCGAAATCATGCTCTATACGGTAGCCGTGCCGCGACCGCCG
>CAZXVN010000064.1:0-3146 GCA_964643945.1 uncultured Lentisphaeraceae bacterium
CGAGCAACGCGGGCGGGCTCGTCGGGACAAATGGCGGTGCCATCGTCAACGGCTACTGGAAGCAGACAGGCGTGGCGCCGTTTGCCCTGGCGGCGGCAGGCAGCGGGGCCGGGACGTTAACAGACTGCCGTTCGTTTGCCGCGGCGCCAGGAACGCTCGCTTCGCCGGTGACGGTCGGCAGTGTGACGACCGGCGAGCTCTCGGCTGCGCTCGATGCCGGGAGCGAGACGTCCTTGTTGGCGGACCTGGGTTTGCGCCGCTGGACCCCGGGCACCTCCGGCACGTATCCCGTGCCCATCACGGCCTACTGGACGGACCCGGGGAACTACGACACGAGTTGGTACAGCGGTGCCGCCTCGCAGTTCACGATCGGCACGGCCGCGCAACTCGCGGGTCTCTCCGTGCTGGTCAAGAACGGCCACACGTTCTCCAACAAGACCGTCACGCTGTCGGCCGACATCTCGCTGTCCGGCTGCCTCTGGATGCCCATTGGCGGGGCAACGATGATGGGCCACGGCGAAGGCGCTCCCTACCCGTTCGCCGGGACATTCGAAGGCAACGGCAAGACCGTGAGCGGGCTGTACATCAGCGAGAGCACCTATTCGTATCACAACCTCGCGCTGGGTTTCCTTGGAGATCTCGGCCAGGGCGGGAGCGTCCGGAATCTGATGCTCGACGATGTCGACATCATAGGGATGATGGTCGGCGGCATTGCGTGTAATGTTGCGTCCGATGCCGCGGTCTCGAACTGCCGCATCTCCGGACACCTCCGTTCGATGTACGGAACGGCAGCAATCGCGGCCTATAACTCGGGAACGATCCAGAACTGTTTCGGCAGCATTCAAGGCCCCTCCTCGGCGAAGGGGGGATATGGCCTGGTGGGCGACAACGAAAGCGTCGTCGCGAACTGCTACTGGAAATACACGGGCATTGCCCCGTACAACGCGGAGATGCCCACGGGCTACGGCGAAGCGCCCAACTGTAGTTCGTTCGCCGACGCGCCGGGCACGCTGGCATCCAACGTGACGGCCGGCGCGGTCACGACCAACAACCTTTCCGCCGCGCTCAATGCCTGGGTCGAGGCAAAAGGTTCCCGCCAAACCGGTTTCTATAACTGGACAGCCGGCACCGCCGAGCGCTACCCCCGGTTGACGCCCCTCATCGTCGTCGGAAGAAGCCTGGTTCCGCAGACCCTCTCCGAAGGCTTCGCCGTGGGGGTCACCCTGACGCAAGCGACCAACACGGTCGCTGTCTACAGCGCGGCTCATTTGGGGACGACGGCAACGTCGTTCGGCAGCCTGCTGTGCGACGCCGACGCCATGGGCTTCACGTTTGCGGACCTCGTCGCAGGCCAAGCGATCCTGAGTTTCAGCCCCGGCCTCTCCATCGTCGGCTTTGACCTCGCCACGCGCACGTTGACCTTCTCGGCGTCGAACGGCATTGACCAGACCGCGACGGCGGCCATAAACCGACTCGCGGGCTCGGCGGCCGGGGTGCTGAAGGTGCGGCAGATGGATCAGCTCGGCGGCACCCCGACACCGCTGCCTGCGACCCTTCAGTTCCATGGCGGCGCCACCGCCACCGCGATGTTCACGTTCGCCGATCCCCCTCCGCAGTCGTTCTTCCGCCTCATCCTGGAGCATCAGCCACAGTAGCGGGCAGGATGCCGCTGCCTTCGACTCTTAGACTGAGACCTGTAAGGACGCTGTCGTCACCAGCGCCGCCCGAGCACGGCGACGGACGCTCCCTTTGACGAAACACCCTACACCCGCCCAGCTTTGACATTGCCGGTCAACACCATTTTCCGCTAACATCCCCAATGTCAATATGAACACGGCGTCACACACGGAGCCGCTTCTCTAATCCAGTAAGTGCGGGCCTGCGTGCCCGCCCTCCCCGCGCCAGCGAGCGCATCGAGTAAGCGCCAATGAAAGGAGCACCACCATGCCGACAAAGACAAAGCCCGCCGCCAAAGTCCCGAAAAGACCTCTCCGGACCGAACTCACCATCTCCTTAGCCACGACAGTCCTCGACAACGTAGACGCCCTCGCCAGAAAAGCGGGAATCTCGCGAACCGACACCATCGAGATGATCCTGACAGCATGCACGTTCCAAGGTTCCGCCCCCTTTCCCAAACCCCCAAGCCCCTGCCCGCGCGGTCATATCCGCCCCTGAGAGCGTAAACATGAGACACACCCATGAAAAAGACACACGCTGAAACAGCCTCGGAAAAATTCCTCTCCGGCTACAACTGCGCCCAGTCCGTCCTGTGGGCGTTCGCGCAAAGCCTCAACCTCGATCCGGACACCGCCCTGAAATGCGCTTGCGGCTTCGGCGCCGGCATGAGTCGCAGGCAGGAGGTCTGCGGCGCCGTCACCGGCGGGATCATGGTTCTCGGATTGAAATACGGACGGGGGGATGCTCAGGACCGTACCGCCACCGAACTGACGTACGCCAAGACTCAGGAACTGATGCATCGTTTCGAAGACAGACACGGCACCTGTATCTGCCGAAAACTGCTGGACGGCTGCGACCTGAACACCGAAGCAGGGCGCGAACATTTCAAAGATCAGGACATCTTTAACAAGACGTGCGTGCCCTGTGTCCGGACCGTCGCCTCAATCCTCGAAAACATGCTCATGGACAAACCCGCACGTCCCGTATAACCCCCGCTTTACAAACAGCCCGCACCACCTGACCGTTCAAGCCCGAAGCAATTTTACCAACCGCTTCCGCTCCTCGGTCGTCGCGCTCTTGTCCGCCACTTTTGCTGCCAACTCCTCAAGCGTCATCTTCCCGGCCGGCAATTGCTTCGTCGCATCCTTCCCGCCCGTGAGAACGTCTGGAAGCTTGTCCCCCAGCACCGACCGCAGATGCTCCCGCCCCGGCTTGAAATAGTGCTTCAAAACCACCTCGACGGTCTTGTGCCCCGTCACCAGCCGCGCCACCTCCATCGGCACCCCCGCCGACAGCGCCAGCGTCACCCACGTCACCCGCAGAGCGTGCCAGTCCAGCAATGACGCCCGCCTCATCCGCCCTTCGGGTTTCGATTTTTTCGTCCCGTCAGGTTTTTCGCCCAATCGCGTCACGCGGTCAACACGCCCGGTTATGCCGCCGTCCCCCATGATCGGCATGAACGGCATGCC
>CAZXVN010000065.1:0-3027 GCA_964643945.1 uncultured Lentisphaeraceae bacterium
ATGAAGTGGGACTCAATTTCGGTTCGCCGCCGAGCCTTTCCTGGGCGTCTGATGGTCCGGGAGGTGCGACGGCGACGACCGAACCGGCACTTGGCCGCTGGTATCATGCGGCCGCGACGTACGCCAACGGCACCAGCCGCATTTATGTGGATGGCAAGCAGGAAGCCAGCCGTCCGGGCGAGCAGAACGCGATGTCGATTCTGAATGACGTGACCATGACGATCGGCGGGATACGCGGTTCCTATCAGTTTGCTGGCGACATCGACGAGGTTCGCCTATCAGGTGTTGAGCGCTCCGCCGACTGGATGCGGCTGGAATACGAAAACCAGAAAGCCGGGCAAACCCTGGCCGGGTGCCTGGTGCAGCCGGGCAACGCCTTTTCGGCCACGCCGGGGGAGATCAAGGTCGACGAGGGCAAAAGCCTGACCCTCACCGCCCAGGCCGGGGGCGCCCAGAAAATCTACTGGATCATCAAGCGGGGCGGCGCGGAGAGCGTCGTCGCCGTCGATCAATTCTCGTACACCTTCGCCGCCGGACGCGTGGTGGCGGACACGGAGTGTGTGCTGCAGGTCAAGGCGGTCTATCCCGCCGAGGTCAAGACGCGGACCCTGCCCGTGAAGATCAAGGAGCAGATCCCTGAGCCGGCGGTTAGCCTGAAAGCTCCCGCAGCCTGGAACGGCAGGGACATGATCGAGGTGGTGCCGAACATCAGCAACCTCAAGGCGATGAAAGCCAAGGGCGCGGGGGAGCTGACGTACGCGTGGTCGGTGTCCGGCGGCGCGGTCATCAAGGAGATCGCGCCTGACCGGCTGATCCTCAGGCGCTCGCAGTGCAGCAACAAAATCACCGTCAAGCTGTCCCTCGGCAACGGCGGCGCGGACACCGCCGCCACCGCGTCCATCCAAGTGACCGAGCCCAAGAAGGACGCCTGGGTGCCGCGCGCGCCGGGCAAGGACGAGCAGCCTGAGGACAACCAGTTCTATGCCCGCGACGACAAGAACGAGGGCACGCTGTTTTACAACGGCACAATGTCCAATGCGGCTGACTCGGTGTTCCTCAAGCTCTACGCCGACGGCAAGCTGATCAAGACCGAAAGCCAAAAGCCCGCGGCGGACAAGGCGTACGCGTTCACGATGAAGCTCAAGCCGGGCCTGATCCAGTACAAGGCCGAGTTCGGCGCCAAGTCCGGCGGCGAGGAGAAGGTTTTGCAGACCGTGACGAATCTCATCTGCGGCGACGCCTACCTCATCGACGGGCAGTCCAATGCCGAAGCGGGCGGGCCCAACAACGGCCCGGACGAGGATCCGGTCACGCCCATCAACAACTGGATCAGGAGTTATGGCAACCAGCTTGAAGGAACAACCAAAGGCGGGTGGGGCAACGCGGTCCGGATGCATATCTGGGGAAGGCAGAATTGCGGAAACCACTCGATCGGCGCCTGGGGCATGGTGCTCGCCAGCAACCTGGTCGCCAAATACAGCATCCCGGTCTGCTTCCTCAACGGCGCGTACGGCGGCACCCCGATCTGGCACCACCAGCCGAATCCGACCAATCACTATGACGCGGGCGGCGCCTTCTATCAGAACCGTTACAAGATTTACGGGTGCATGCTGACGCGCGTGACCGCTGCCAGGCTGACGCACGGCATCCGCGGCGTCTTCTGGCACCAGGGCGAGAACGACAGCGGCTCGGGCGCGCCCACCGGCGACTGGAACTACAAGTCGTATCAGCAGTACTTCATCGACATGACGGCGGCCTGGAAGCAGGACTATCCCAACATCCGCAACTACTTTGTCTATCAGGTCTGGCCGCTGCCCTGCGGCATGGGGCCTAAGGACGACCAGATCCGCGAGGCGCAGCGGACCCTGCCCGCGCTCTATTCCAGCCTGCGGGTCATGTCCACCGTGGGCGCAGCCTCCGAGCATGCCGGCCGCGGGTCGTGCCATTTCGACCTGCCGACCTATGCCCAGTTCGCGATGGCCATGAGCCCGCTGGTCGAGCAGGACATCCACGGGTTTATCCCGAAACAGCCCGTCACCGCGCCCAGCCTCAAGCGGGCGTGGTTCACCGGCGCCGCCAAGGATGAAATCGCGCTCGACTTCGGCCAGCCGGTGGAGTGGCGGGACACGGCGAAGCGCTCGATCTATCTTGACGACGCCGTGGCGCCGGTCGCTTCAGGCGTTGTCGCCGGGAACGTGCTCACGCTCAAGCTGGAAAAGCCTTCGGCCGCGAAAACCGTCACCTATCTCTCGGGGAAGGACTGGGACGGCAAGCCGGACGGACTGATCTTCGGCGCCAACGGCATCGGGGCGCTGACCTTCGCGGACATGCCCGTCGGGGCGCCCGGCAAGTAAGCCGAGGCCTTCGCTAGAGGGCAGGAGACAGGAGTCGGATGTTCTGCGAGCGGGCCGGCAACGGAAACTTGGAGGCGAGATAAAGCGGATAATAGTGGCGTGCGAGGATCCTGTTCGATCTCGGCGATGCGCAACGCTGAAAGAAGAAGCCCCGTCTTTAACGGGGTGTTGCCGTGAACCGGAACGGTGATAATCGCTTTCTGGCCCTCTCTAACCATGACATGAGGGCTGCCCCGGACACGGTCAACCTACCATCCGTGGCGCCGCAGGATTGCAACCAGCCCGCGCCCCGACACCTGCTTCACAAAGCCATCTCCAAGACCCGGGTTCCTGACACGGGAACAATGGTCGCTTGGGCCCGCTCCTGCAAAATCTCCATGCAGGCGCTCACCGCCTCGCGGAGATTGACCCTCAGTTCCGCCATCGTCTCCCCTTGGGTCATGCAGCCGGGAATCGCCGGAACCTCTGCCCAATAGCCGCCTTCCGGCTCCGTATGTACCAGCACTTTCAGTCTCATACCTGCGTCCTCCCTCGCTGGCAAAACCCGATTTTCAACCTGTCGCGTCCAGCACTTGAAATGATAGCACACGGCCTAAGAAGCGCAAGCGGTGTGTTAGACACCTCCACAACAGCCTAGGCTCGCTGTTGATCCGGCAAAACAACTACCCGAAAG
>CAZXVN010000066.1:0-5489 GCA_964643945.1 uncultured Lentisphaeraceae bacterium
GTGACCAAGGAGTTCGCGCTGGACGACGGCGAAGAGGTCAAGGCGGGCGACGCGGTTACGGTCAGCATGTTTGACGGCGTGAAATACGTCGACGTTTCGGGCATCACCAAAGGCCGCGGTTTTGCGGGCGTCTTTCGCCGCTACCGTATCGGCGGTGGTCCGATGACGCACGGTGGCCACTCGAAGCGCCGCATCGGTTCAATCGGTGCGCGTGATCTTCCAGGATGGGTCGAGAAAGGCAAGCGGATGCCTGGGCACATGGGCTCGGTGAGCCGCAAGGCGCGGAATCTGGCCGTGGTGCAGGTTCGCGGCGAAGAAAACCTGCTTCTGGTGGCCGGTGCCGTGCCGGGACCGAAGGGCGCCGTAGTCATTATCAGGAAAGCCCTGAAGAAATAGGGGTTGGAGAACCGATGAGCACGATCAAGGTTTTTAATCCGGTTGGCGATCCCGCAGGCGAACTGGCCTTTGCGGACGACCTCCTGGTGCTTGACAAGGGCGAGCAGGCTGTGAAAGACGTGGTGGTGGCGATTCGGAACGCCGCCCGCGCGGGCACGGCTTGTACGCTGAGCAAGGGCGAGGTTGCAGGCAGCAACAAGAAGCCGTGGCGTCAGAAAGGGACAGGGCGGGCCCGTGCGGGCCTGCGGCAAAGTCCGGTCTGGCGCGGTGGCGCGGTGGCCTTCGGGCCGAAGCCGCGCGATTTCTCGCAGAAGGTCAACCGCAAGGTGGCGCAGTTGGCGTTCACGCGGGCTCTGAGCGACAAAATCGCGGCGGGGCAGGTTGTGGTGATCGAGAAGTTCAATCTCGCCGAGCCGAAGACCAAGCTGTTGATGGCGACGCTCAAGAAGCTCGGGGCAGACCGCTCCGTGCTGATCGTTTTGGATCAGTATGAGGAGTCCGTGTTGCTTGCGGCCCGCAATCTGCCGAAGGTTGAGGTTGTCAGCGCGGTGGAAGTTGATGTATATTCTCTCCTTTTGTACCGCACGCTGGTTGCCACCCAGCCGGGGTTCGCGGCGTTGACGGGGCGCATGACGACGAAGACGGAGGTGGGCGTATGAAGCACGCCGGAATCATCCGCAAGGTGCAGATCACGGAAAAAGGCACGAAGCTTGCCTGTGAAAGCCAGTACATGCTTGAGGTCGCTCCCCAGGCGAACAAGATCGAGATTAAGAGTGCCGTCGAGAAGCAGTTCGGCGTGCATGTGCTGGCGGTCAGAACCCAGAATTACAAGGGCGCGTTGCGTACGTTGCGCAATCGCCGTGTGGTCCGCGACTCTGGATGGAAGCGCGCGATCGTAACGGTGAAGGCAGGCGAGCGCATCGAGACCATCTAACGCCGCCGGAGAGGATAAGAGGCCATGGGGCTCAAGACATTCAAACCGAGAAGTGAAGGCCTGCGACATCGCGTTGCACCGACCTTCGATGAAATTACCGAAGTCAAGCCTCTTCGCAGGCTGACCGAGGCGTGTAAAAGCAAGGCTGGGCGCAACAATCAGGGCCGCATCACGACGCGTCATCGCGGCGGCGGTGTGAAGCACCGTTACCGTATCGTCGACTTCCGTCGTGATAAGGTCGGCATCCCTGCATGCGTCGAGGCGATCGCTTACGACCCGAACCGTTCCGCCAACCTCGCGTTGCTGAAATATGTGGACGGCGAGAAGCGTTACATCCTTGCGCCTGCCGGGCTGAAGGTTGATGACGCTGTGATGGCGGGGCCGGAGGCCGAGCCGAGCGTTGGCAACGCATTGCCGTTGGCGAAGATCCCGCTGGGGCTGTCCGTTCACAACATCGAGCTGGTGCCCGGCCACGGCGGCAAGTTGGCCCGTTCGGCGGGCAACAGTTGTCAGGTGATGTCACGCGAAGGCGATTTCGTGACGCTGCGCATGCCGTCCGGCGAAATCCGCCTGATCAACGCCGCCTGTATGGCGACGATCGGTCAGGTCGGCAACGCGGATTGGGGCAGCATCAAGCTGGGGAAAGCCGGACGCAAGCGCTGGATGGGCATCCGCCCGACGGTGCGCGGTGTGGCGATGAACCCGGTTGACCATCCGATGGGTGGTGGTGAAGGCCGCACGTCCGGTGGCGGGCATCCTCGTTCACCGTGGGGCAAGCTGTCGAAGGGCGGAAAGACGCGCAACCGCCGCAAGACGAGCAGCAGGTATATTGTGAAGCGGAGAAAGTAACGCATGGCACGGTCTATTAAGAAGGGCCCTTACGTAGAGAAGAGCCTGCTCGAGAAAGTCGAGAAAATGAATGCGTCCGGCAGAAAACAGCCGATCAAGACTTGGTCGCGCCGTTCCATGATTCTGCCGGATTTCGTTGGGCACACGCTGGCCATTCACAATGGCAGGCAACATGTGCCGATTTTTATCACCGAAAACATGGTGGGCCACCGCTTGGGCGAGTTCGCTCCGACGCGGACATTTAAGCAGCACGGTGTCCATACGGACAAAGTGGTCGCGAAATAACGGAGTGTGAGAACAATGGAAGTGACTGCCATTACCCGTAACGTCAGGATATCGGCCCAGAAAGGCCGCCCGCTGGCCCGCAAGTGCCAGGGGTTGCCTGTGGCCGCCGCCCTGATGGTTATCGAGTTTAGTCCGCGTAAGGCTGCGCTGATCCTGAGCAAGACGCTCAAGTCGGCGATGGCCAACGCGCGGAATAACGCGAACCTCGATGTGGACACGCTCAAGGTCAGCTTGTGCGTGTTTGACGAGGCTGCGCGTATGCGCCGGTTCTGGCCCCGCGCTCGTGGTAGCGCGAGCCCGATTGCCAAGCGGCTGAGTCATTGCAAGGTTGTCCTGACCGATGGTCAGTGAGGCCAACGACTTTTAAAGGAGCAAGACTTTGGGACAGAAAGTAAATCCAATTGGTTTCCGGCTCGCGGTTGACAAGCAGTGGTGCAGCCGTTGGTTTGCCAACAAGAAGCAGTTCGGCTTACTGCTGGCGGAAGACATGATGATTCGCGAGTTGGTTAAGAAACGCCTCGAAAGCGCAGCGATCACGAAGATCCTGATCGAGCGTTACGCGAACCGCGTGCGAATCAATCTGTTCACGGCCCGTCCAGGTGTCGTGATCGGACGTAAGGGCCAGGATGTTGACAAGATCCGTCAGGATCTGGCGAAGCAGACCGGCAAAGAGATCTACCTCGAGATTCACGAGGTGCGCGATCCCGATGCGAACGCTCAACTTGTGGCGGAGAGCATTGCCCAGCAGGTCGAGCGCCGCGTGGCCCTCAAGCGTGCCATGAAGCGCGCCCAGATGGTCGCGATGGACATGGGCGTGGACGGCATCAAGATCCGCTGCAGCGGGCGTATCAACGGCGCGGAGATTTCCCGCGTGGAGTGGAGCAAGCAGGGCAAGGTTCCGTTGCACACGCTACGTGCGAACATTGACTACGGGTTTGCGGAAGCGCACACGACCGCAGGCTTGATCGGCGTCAAGGTCTGGATCTGCAAGAAGGACGATTTCCAGCCGGTCCGTACCGGCGGTCAGAGGAGGAGAAAAGATGCCCCTAATGCCTAAGCGGGTTAAACACCGCAAGCAATTTAAGGGAAACCGTTCGGGGTGCGCCACTTCGGGTGCGCAGCTCGCGTACGGTGAGTTTGGCCTGAAGGCTCTGGAGCGCGGATTTATGACTAACACGCAGATCGAAGCCTGCCGTGTGGTGATTAACCGCGAGATGAAGCGCAAAGGCAAGCTGTGGATCCGCATCTTCCCTGACAAGCCAGTCACCCGCAAGCCCATCGAAGTTCGCATGGGGAGCGGAAAGGGAAACCCCGAGTTTTGGGTTGCTGTGATTCTGCCTGGCAAGATGTTGTTCGAGGTGGGTGGCGTGCCGGACTCCGTGGCCCGTGAGTGTCTGCGGTTGGCAGACACAAAGCTGGGTATCCGGACGCAGTTCGTCACACGCAACGTAACGGGAGTCTGACGGAACCATGAAAGCAAGAGACTTGAGAGAACTGGGAGCGATGGAGCTCGACCAGAAGATCCGCGAGGTGTCGCAGGAGTTGAACGACATGCGGATCAAGCATAAGTCGGGTGCCGGGGTTGAGAAACCGGTCCGTATGCGCACGATGCGTCATGAGATTGCTCGTATGAAGACGGTGAAAGCTCAGCGGGAGGCTAAGTAAATGGCCGAGACAACAGAGAATCGTGGCAGCCGCAAAGTCCGTAAGGGCGCTGTGGTGAGCAAGAGCGGCGCGAAGTCGGTGATCGTGCAGGGCGAGCGGCGCGAGCAGCACCCCAAGTACGGCAAAGTCGTCCGCCGGTTCAAAAAGTATCATGTCCACGACGAGGAGAACACCGCGAAGGTTGGCGATGCCGTCACCATCGTGGAGACCCGTCCGTTGAGCGCGACCAAGCGGTGGCGCATTGTGAAGCCGGAGGTGAAGTAACATGGTTCAGGAACAGACTGAATTGGTGGTTGCGGATAACACCGGCGCGAAAATCGCGATGTGCTTCCGTATCTTGGGGCAGCGCAAACGGTACGCTTATCTGGGCGACGTGATCCGCGTGGCCATCAAGGAAGCGGCGCCCACGGGCGCGGTGAAGAAGGGGCAGGTCTGCACGGCGGTGATCGTGCGTACCGGTCAGCCCATCCGCCGCCAGGACGGCTCATATGTCCGCTTTGACCAAAATGCGTGCGTGATCGTGGACAACAAGATGAACCCGATCGGCTCGCGTATTTTCGGACCTGTCGCCCGTGAGTTGCGCGACAGGAACTACATGAAGATCATATCGCTGGCTCCGGAAGTATTATAAAAGGGTGGAATAAAGTGAATAAGATAAAGAAAAATGACATAGTTTACGTATTGGCCGGCAAGGATAGCGGCAAGACCGGGAAAGTCTTCAGGGTAATGGCCACCGATTGCAAGGCATACGTCGAAGGTATTAATTACGTCAAGAAACATACCCGGAAGACCAAGCAGGAGGGACAAGGGGGTATCGTACAGAAAGAGGCGGCGATACATCTTTCAAACCTCGCGCTATTCTGTAAAAGCTGTAATAAGCCGTCCCGCGTGGGCTTCAATGAGCTTGCCGATGGATCAAAGTCGCGGTATTGCAAAAAATGTAAAGAGGTTATCTAGTCATGGCCACTACACCACGGATGAAGGACAGATACGCCAAAGAGATCATTCCGGCGATGATGAAGCATTTTAATTATAAAAACTATATGGAGGTTCCCAAGCTCCAGAAGATAGTTTTAAATGTGGGGCTTGGAGAGGCGACCCAGGATATTAAATTACTTGAGGCGGCACAAAGAGAGCTTGCCATGATCACGGGCCAGAAGCCGGTCATCACGAAGGCCAAAAAGGCTATCGCCAATTTCAAGATCAGGAAGAATTCACCCGTCGGATGCAAGGTAACGCTAAGGCGCGCCTTTATGTATGAGTTCCTGGACAGGCTTATATCGGTCGCGATACCCAGGATCAGGGATTTTAGGGGGTTGCCGGCAGATTCATTTGATAATAGCGGTAATTATTCCTTCGG
>CAZXVN010000067.1:0-4949 GCA_964643945.1 uncultured Lentisphaeraceae bacterium
ACTCCTGCGCCCGTCCTTTTTTGACATTGCCGGTCAACGCCGTTTTCCGCTAACATCCCCAATGTCATTATGAACACGGCATCACACACTGACCCGCTTACCTGACCGTACGGGCGGGCCTGCGTGCCCGCCCTCATCCAAAAGGCCACCCGCCATGCCGCCCAAACCTAAACTCTCCGCCCTCGCCGCCGAACTCACCCAAGGTCGTAGACCATGATTGACTCCACCTCATCCCCTTTCCAGCGGCTCAAAACCGGAGACGCCCGCAAAGCCTTTTATGCCGCACTCAGGGTTCCCGCGTGGTGGCTGGGCGCTAAAACTGACCTGTGACACACGACGTCTTCATCAGTTATCGACGTGAAGGTGGCGAGCATCTGGCTGGCCGCGTCAAAGACGCCCTCAAAATCAGGGGTTTTTCAGTCTTTATGGACGTTGAAGACCACAAGTATTGATAAAGAGCGGAGGAATAAACATCAAATGAAACACGTAATCAGGCTGGCAGCAGTTCTTCTGTATTCGATATCCACGGTGCTGGCCCAGGTTGTTCAATGCAAGATGACGCGGGGTAATTCGCCGTCATTTTATCCGCAGGAAATGGACCAGGTAAAGAGCGGGAACAACATGAAGATCAAGTATTCCGAGCAGTTCGGCCTCGCGGACTTCGACGTGTCTGCCATCAAGGGAAAGCGGATCAAGGAAGCCCGGCTGTGCCTCAATCCGGCAGGCGGAGAGAAGTTCAACCTGAACGAGGGAACAGACCTGACCTGGCTGTCAGTCACCACGGTCAGCGAAGACTGGGATGCAGGCAAAGCCTGTGCAAACCGCAGCGGACTGAGGGATAACTGGGGTTGGCCCGGTGCAAAAACTTATGATGTGGCCTGCGGCAACGGCAACACCCTGAGGTGCAACGCACGCCTCACAAAAAAAGACGGAGTACACGGCATGCCCCTGGACACGGCACTGGTGAAAGCGCTGGTTGCGGGGGCATCATACGGCCTTTTCATCATGGATGGGTCTACACATTATTCAATGAACTGCAGAATCCAAGATCCTTTTTTGATGGTTGTGCTGGATGGAGACGACAAGGTGGATCCTTCCCCACCGACCGAACTGAAGGTCGATCCTTCACCCAAATGGGCCACGGAGGAGTTTGGTTCGATACAGATGAGCTTGAAAGCTTCGACTGAGACATTCTCATACGACATTAAGATCAACGGCAAACCCGTCCAGCGCTGGCAGATTCCATTCCCGAAGCCCGGCGAAACCCAGTCATTCAACATTGTCGATCTGCCTCCCGATACAGTCGTCACCGTGGACGTGGAAGCTGTCGACGGGGCAGGGAACAAATCCGCCACTGCAAGGGCTACAGGAAAAACCAGCCCGCAACTGACTGTCCCCCAGCTTCCGGTCTACGGATTCTTTCCGAAGGGTGGTGAACCGAAGGCCTTGAGTGGAGCGAAAATTTATGCTTTCCCGGAAATTACAAAAATCGATCCGACATCTGGAAAAGTCCTCCATGAGACGATGGAAGAGGTCAGCAAAAAGAACCCGGTATGGGACGGCTTGGCCGGACTGATCCGACTCGCCGCCGCCCGCGGCGAGATCATCAGCTTCCAGATCGGCATCGACGGCAACATCCAGAATGTCAAGGTGGAGGTCTCGAACTTGACCGGCCCCGGCACCGTCGCAAACTCCGGCGTGAAACTCTGGAGAAACTGGTACGTGAACAGACAGTCTGAGTACGCACTTCCCTGGACCGGTTCGGTCAGTTGTCCCATGGCCGACAACAAAACAGACGGGCAGATGCATCAGGCTGTGACAGTGGACTATCACATTCCAAAAGAAACGAAACCCGGGGACTATACCGGCAAGGTGACGCTCTCTGCGGGCGAAAACAGATTGGCGCTGAATCTCAGGGTCAAAGTTTACAATGCTGTCATTCCCGACGACATATTCTTTAACCCCGAACTGAATTGCTACGGCGGTCCCGGTCAGGCCGGGTCTCCTAAGTTCCTGAACAGTTACAAGATCGCCCACTACAACCGGTGTACCATCAACCGTGTGCCCTATTCGCAGAACGGGACTGTTCACAGCGACTGGTCCCCCGATACGGACACGACTGGGAAGGTGACGGACTGGGCACGTTTTGACCAGAATCTCGGATCGCTCCTGGACGGCACACTTTTTAAAAACAATCCCCGTTCAGGGGTGCCGGTGGCGACGATGTATTTGCCGCTTTTTGAAGGATGGCCACTGAACTACCAGCAGTATTACGACCCTGGCCCCGGCGTTCCAAAGGGCAGCAGGGACCCGAATGACAACATCAAGCACCACATCCTTGCCAAGCCGATCGAGGAGGCCATGAGCCAGCCATTCAAGAACGGCTGGACAGGTTGCGTCCGTGACTTCTACACTCATGCAAAGGAGAAAGGGTGGAACAAGACCGTTTTCGAGTGCTACCTGAACAACAAGCCCAACTACGGATACACGGCCTGGACGCTGGACGAGCCGAACCTCTACCGCGACTGGGAGGCACTGAACTTTTTCGGTTCAATGTGGAAGAAGGGAATCAATGACCCGGAGGTCTACACCGGCAAGTGGATGCAAGACTATTATTTGAAGGGATTGACCGGGCTCAACCGGGAGAAGCCGACGTTTTTCTTCCGCGGCGACATTTCTCGCATGAACTGGCAGGGTACCCTTTCGGACGGCCTGATGAACGTTGTGTATGTCGGCGGCGGGTGGGATATGTTCCGAACGATCCAGCGGCACAAAGCCCGTATGCCTGCGGTGATCTACTACTACGGCGGCTGCAACGACTATTCGAAGAACAACTGGGAATCAGCCGCGTGGTGTCTAAAGGCGTTTGCGCATGAAGGCGACGGCGTGGTGCCGTGGCAGTCGTTGGGAACGGGACTGACAAACCCGGATCCGGACGGACAAGGGAACGCGCTGATCGTCGATGCGGATTCCTATGGCGATGCAATTGCCTCATTCAGGGTTCATGCCCTCCGCCGCGGGGCGCAGAATTGTGAACTCCTTCGCCTGCTCGTGTTAAAGAAAGGATGGAACCGTCAACAGGCAGGAATGCTGGCTTCCCAGCGTATTCCTCTGTCCTCCCAATATAAGCAGAAGTTCACCGATGAGGCGGCGGCACTGGCCTTCGGGAACCTCTCGTGCCGGGGATTTGTCGAGTTCAAAGAAGGCGTGCTCAAATTACTGGAACAGCCATAGACGCCCGTTTAGAGCGATGTCCGCCCTTTGTCTTTTCGGCACGAACTGACGAAACAGGACTAGCGCTGCACGTCCTTCATAGCATCAGCTAACCTGCTATCCCGCCACGCTGCCTTTCCCCCCGTCCGTTCACTCAGCCCACAACTCAAAAATCCAGACTGAAACTCATTGCAGCGGCGTAACGCGGTAAAACTTGCGGAGAGCCGGCCACACGGTGTCAAACACCGTGTTCGTTGTCCCGTCCCCGAGAACCGGCGCGCCGAAAGGCCCCCATTCGCCGCCTAGGGCTTCACCTCATCCTCGATGATCAGGCGCACCGGGCCAAGCAGGCCGGCAGGAAACAGCGCCGTGTCTTTCTTGAAGTAGTTATAGGTCACAAAGCACTTGCGGCCTGGAGACGGCCGCGGCTGGTTCTTCACAAACCAATCCGGGTAGGCTTTCATACAGTAACCGCCGAAGTCACGGAAGCCCTCCCACTCGGTCCACTGCGAATCTTCGGGCTCCTGCTCATCGCCGATCAGACGGTTGGCCCATGTGTTGGTCACCCGAATCTCGAGCCGGTTCACGCCGGTTTTCAGCGCAGCCGTGATGTCCATGACGAAGGGTGGATACCAGAACACGCCCAGAGACCGGCCATTGACTTTGACGGAAGCAAGCTCATGTACCGCGCCCAGATCCAGAAGAGTGCGCTGACTCGGGCGCATCGCGTCGAGCCGGATCTCCTTCCGGTAGGTTGCGGTGCCGGAAAAATACTTGATGTTCGTGTCGGCGTTCTCGCTCCAGGAACGCAATTCAGGAAAAGACACTTGGGCGGGCGCACCTAGCCCTGACGCGAACTCAACCGTCCACGCTCCGGCAAGCGGAATGGGCGCACTTGCTTCAACCGCGAACGGCGCACGTTTGCCGGATGCATATGCGATCTCACCGCGGCAGGGTCCGGGGCTGCGCACGACGACTTTGCCGGCATCATCGATCCACGCGACGCAGGAGGCTGCGGCGGCCGTATCGACGGTGACGATTTCAACGGCGTGGTCGGCCGGCGCGGGTTTCCGGAAGACCACAAAGACCGACTGGTGCGCGTTGAGACGCACGGGGAGTTCCGTGCGGCCGGCGGCGTTTTTCAAGACGGCAGCGGACCGGGATGTCCCGTCCTCGGCCTGCCACAGCTCGGGCTGTTTGCCGGTGACACGGAAGGACGCGGTGAACTCGCGCGCCTCATTGCCCGTATTCGCCAGAAAGAATATATCCGTCTCGCCATCCTTTCTGGCCGTCGTGCGGATGTCGGCGCCGGGGGTTGTCACGGCGGGCGCGGGGTTCACAGCCTTGGCGAGAACGTTCGTGTTGCTCCAGAGTTCCTCGCCGATCTTGCGGACCTCGGCATCTGCGGCCGGATAGCCGGAGAGGCTGGGTGAGCGCACAGGCTTCTGTCCGGCGATGATCCCGCCGGCGGCCACCAGCTTCTTCAGCGCGCGGGCGACCTCGGGCAGCATCGCATCCCTGGGGGGCAGCTGGAGGAACGGGTAGCGCCGGCCGCTGGGCAGCATGATCGCGCCGGCCTTCACGCGCAGGTCGCCGTTCAGCAGCGCAACGGTCGCAACGGCGTCGGCGCCGGCGGGCGCGTGGTCGAGCGCCAGGTAATCGGCGACGCCCTCGCCGCGCTGGAGCAGGGCCTGGGCGCGGCCGAGGTAGGCGAAATAGGCTTTGCCGGGCTCGAA
>CAZXVN010000068.1:0-6406 GCA_964643945.1 uncultured Lentisphaeraceae bacterium
GGCGACGGTGCCGGAGCCGGATCCCGGCATGGCGGAAGAGAGGATGTTCAGCCACTGGCATTCGCTGGCGGCAGACCAGGCGCACCCTGCGCCGGTGGTGACCTGCACGGAGCCAACCTGGCTCAACTCGCTGAACGCCTGCGAGGAGGGGCTGATCACATAGCTACACGCGCCTCCGCCCACCGTCACGGTGGCGCCGCCGAGGTTCGAATCCGTCGAGCCGTCCCATGCGGCAAAGGTGAACGTGTCGGTGCCGGCAAACGCCGTATCCGGATAGTAGGTGGCCGTGGAGCCGACAAGACCCACGTGCCCGTGGGCGGCCTGCTTGACGATGCGGTAAGTAAGCGGGTCGGCGTTGTCGTCCGTCACATGCAAAAGGAAAGCCACAGGCATGTTGATGCCCGTGCTTGCGCTCACGTTTTGGGCAACAGGCGCCAGATTCGGATTGGGATCGGTGCTGTTATTTGGGCCTCCATAGCCCATATGGCAGGTATAGCAGCCGATCTGCTGGCCGCGCCAGAAGTTGTAAATGTATCGACGTTCGAAGAGCGACACCGACCAATTCATCTGCGAACGCGAAAGCACCGTGCCGCGCTGGTCGACACCGTGACAGGGGGCGCAGTTCGCCGTGCTCTTGCCCGGCTCTTCATGGCCGTCAACCACCCACTGCACTCCGAGGGGGTGCAAGCCGTGAGGGCCGCCGCTGACGGTAGAGGGATTGGACCGATGACAGTGCGTGCATTCCGAAATCACGCCTTCGTGGCCCTGGAACTGGATGCTCGCCACATTGTCATTGGTGAAAGCGCTGGGGTATTCTGCGTGTGTGGAGCCGTGACAGGCGGAACAGTAGAGGCCTCCGTGTCCGCGCGAGAAGCGGTAGAGCGTAAGCCCTGCGGCGGGAGCGTTTGTATTCGTCGCGAAACGCTGGTTCACCGCAACACGGTAGACGCCGTTGGTGAAGGAAGAAGTGTAGCGGATCTGACCGTTGTTGCTTACGGCGTCTCCGCTGTGGCAGGTCTGACAGGTCGGCTCGTTGAGCCAGCCGGTGCGGGAGGGCGAGCCGACCACGCTCATCGAGCCGTGACAACTCTGGCATTGCATCGCCAGAGTGCCGTTCGCCGCGACAGCGGTTCCCATGACTCCCCGCAGGCATCGCGTCTCAGACCCCGGGTGGCAACGGTAGCACGCAGAACGGTTGTTGTTGGCATCGAGCGTCAGCAGCGTTGTGGGATCGGTTACCGTTGCATGCAGCCCATGCACGGCAGTGGTCAAAGGAGGGACGCCGGGATAGCCGGTGCCGGGCACGGCTTCGGAAAGATGACAGGCCGCACAGAAAACGGGCTTTCCATTTTTGACCACAGAGGCGTAAAGGCCGTTCGTCGTAAACGCGCTCGCAGCAAGGATGACAGGGTAATTGGTGGGCATTTTTTGGAACTGTCTGGCGTCGTGGAGACGCAGGATGTTCAGGCGATAGTCGCGCGTAGGGCTGGGCTCCCATACCCAGCCCGCAGGCGGCATGGCGGCGGGATCGGAGCCGGAAGCGTGGCAGATACGGCAGTCCATCTCGTCCGAAACAGGCAGCACGATGTCCGTTGTGGCGACTTGCACGTTACCTTTGCTGACCGAGAGGCGCATCATGGGATAGGGGTTCTTGCGCATCAGGTCATCATACGGAGTGATCGGAATGCCATAGGAGGCGAACCAGACGGAGTTGGTTTCATAGTTCATGGGCTTCGGCAGGTTGTTCGTTCCGGGCATAAAGGACTGCGGATAGCCGGCTTTCGACAAGTCCACACCCGCATCCGGCGGCAACGTCTGTCCGAGCAGCAGAGGGACGTAGGTCCAGAAGTTTCCTTTGCCGATCGAAGTCTTGTTGATGGAGCCGGCGGGATCTGCGATGGCTGCGCAGGACACGGAGTAACCGGCCCCTGTTTGAATCAGATGAGCCGTGTTGTTTGCGCTCCAGATGAGCTGCGCATGAATCGTGTTGTAAGGCGGCAAAATGGAGAAAACGGAAAAGTCGTTGTCCATGCAATGCATGCCCAGATTATTCCATCCCAACACATGCCAATTGGTCTGTGCGGACGCGACAGGGGAAAAGGACAAAAGTCCTAAAAAGAAACACGCCGAAAGCTGCGCTGAGCGTTGTTGTTTCATGGCACAATCTTTCTTGCCTGAGTGGCGTTTCATGAAAGAATGAACGAAAAAAAAGTCTCATCAAAACAGCTTAACTATAAGAAACCCCGCAAATTCTGACAATGGGGAAAGTTCCTACCAGAACAAACTGTCGTGGCCCTTCTAGTGCTGGCGCCCTGTCACGGATAGTTCTGGCCGGTCGGCCGGACCATGAGTTCGCTCACGTTGACATGCGGCGGCAGAGCGAGCAGCCACGCCACCGCATCGGCGATGGCCTGCGGCTCGAGCAGCTTGCCGAAATGCGCGATGCTCTTGCCGAAATTCTCCGCGTTGTAGCCCGCCACCTGCTGGAACTCGCTGGCCACGATGCCGGGCATGACTGTCGAAACGCGCACACCCTTGGAGCAGACTTCCTGCCGGAGCGCCTCGGCCATCGCGCCGACCGCGAATTTGCTCGACCCATAAAAGCCGCTGAAGGGCGAGATGTTGCGCCCCACCACCGACCCCACCACCACAATGTCCCCGCTCTTCTGTTGAACCATGTGCTGTCCCGCCCGGCGCATCAGGTGCGCCGCGCCGAGGGCGTTGGTCTGATAAAGCGCCTGCCACTGGGACTCGTCGCTGCCGAGAATGCCTCCGGCCAAACCGCGCCCCGCGTTGATCACGACGATACCCACTTTACGCCCGCCGTCGTCCCAGGATAACGCGCGCTCCCAAAGCGCGTCGATGTCCGCCGGCAAACCCGCGTCGCCCGCCACGGCCAACGCGCGGCCGCCCAGTCCCGCGATTTCCGCAGCCAGTTCGTCCAGCCGCTCTTTGCGGCGGGCCTGGATCACCACGGCCGCGCCCTCCCGCGCCAAGGTCAGCGCGATCGCGCGGCCGATCCCCGAACTCGCACCCGTCACAATGGACGTCTTGCCATCAAGCGGTTTGCTCATCATGCCTCCTGTTGATCTCGAACGTGAACTCTCCCTGCAGACAGGGTAGCAACCGGCGGTTCCCTTATTCAAGCCGCAATTACTGCCTGTCAATTACTCTGGTCACGGCTACGCTTCCGCGCTATATTGTCACCATTCAGGCTGGCTAGCCCGGTCTGCGGAGGGTGACGATGAAGAAACGTTGGTTCTGTCTGCTGCCTTGTGCAGTCCTTGTGTGTGCGGCCTCGTGGACCGCAGCAGCCGGCGACCCGGCGGACACCTTTCCCGGCCTGAACCTCATCCCGTGGCCCAAATCACTTGAGATGAAACAAGGGCAGATGAAGCTCACCGCCGCCAGCCGCATCGTGACCGGCGACGGCAGCCTCAAAGGGCTCGCCGACATCCTCTCGGACGAGATCAACCTGCTGACGAGACTGAAGCTGACCGTTGCGAGCGGCAAGCCCCGCGCAGGCGACATCGTCCTCACGATCAACAAGTCCGTCAAGGCCGGCGAACCCATCCTCGTGGCCCGCCCTCCTGAGCTGGTCCGCACCACCGACGGCGCCCACACCCTCGCCATCGGCGATCAGGCCGTGGTAGAGGGGTTCAACTACCGCGCGGTCGCTGAGGGCAGCGCGACCCTCCTTCAGGCCCTCAGCCAGTCGGGAGGCCAGGTGTCGTTGCCCAGACTCGCCATCAAGGACTGGCCCCACGCGGATTACTGTGCGATGATGATCGATTGCGGCCGTCAGGAACAGCCCGTGGAGTGGCTCAAGAAGATGATCGAAACCTGCCGGCTGTACAAAGTGCGCTACGTACACCTGCACCTGACCGATGACCAGGGCTGGTGCTTCCCGTCCGCCACGTATCCGCAACTGGGCTCCAAAAACCACGGCACCCACGGCGGCTTGGCACCCAAAGTATACCCGATAGAAGAACTCAAGGGTCTCGTCGCCTACGCCGACGCGCGCGGTATCGCGCTCGTCCCCGAACTGGAAGTTCCCGGCCACAGCGGGGCCGCCCTGCGGTCGCTGCCGGAAATCTTCGACGCCCTCAATCCCGAGACCCAGCAGCCCGTCGGCATGGGCTGCATGAACATGGCCAGCGAAGAGATCTACCCCGCCCTGGACACGGTCATCGGCGAAATGTGCGACGTGTTCAAGTCCTCCCCCTACTTCCACATCGGCAGCGACGAAGTCTCCATGGGCCGGGTCTCGCTCGCCCCCGGCTACAAGGCCTTCATGGAAAAACACGGCCTCAAGAACGACGTCGAACTGGCCAACTATTTCATCGCCCGCGTCAATGACATCGTCAAGAAACACGGCAAAAAAGCCATCAAGTGGGAAGGCCTGGCCAACACGGCCGCCAAAGACATCATCATCATGACCTGGGACAGCCGAAGCAACATGGCCAGCAAGCTTATCGCCGAAGGCTACGCCACCATTACCTGCCCGTGGGGACTGGAAGTTCCCTGGGAACAGTGGAGCATGTATGAATGCAACTGCAGCAAACTCAAGAAAGGCGATCCCGTCATCGGCGCCACGCTGGTGGCGTGGGAGCAGTCGGCCGAAACCCACGCCGGCATGGTCCGCAACGTCGCCAGCCGCCAGGAGCGCACCTGGGGCCCCGACAACAGCGTGACCGAAGCGGGTTTCGCCTCGCGCTTCCAGGCGCAGGACGCGGCCGTGGGCAAACTCATCGGACTGCCTCCCAAGCCCGTCCTCGAAGCCACCTTCGCCGCCTCGGCCGGCATCCGCGACCTGCTTCAGCCCGTCTTCGCCTTGGACGGCAAAGACGCGACCTTCTATCAGGCCGCCACGCCATCCAAAGCCGGCGACTCTTTCACCGCCGAACTCGCCAAACCCGCTCTCGTGTATGCCATCGAGGTGCTGACGGGCATCAACGGAAAGGGCCTGATGGACGGCGCGGAACTGCAAGTGTCGGCCGACGGGACAAAGTATGTCACCGTCGCCACGCTGGCCAAGGGTGCCGCCAAGGTCATCCTCAGCGACAACGCGGTCAAAGCCGTCCGCCTGCGGTGCGGCACGACGCAGAACGACCCGATGGTCGTCCGCGAGCTTAAGCTCCAGCTGATGGTCGAGCTCTCGGGAATGGTCGCCGGCCCCGGCAAGGCGATCGGCGAAGGCAACCTCGCGGTGCTCACAGGCGACACGACGTTCCAGTGGTCCAGCGCGGCTTGCCGCAATCCCGTGATCAACAAAGGCTTCACGCTGACCTTCAACAGCGGCGGCGGCAATGCCGGCGGCTATAGCGGCCCGATCTCCGGCACCGGCACGGTGCAGATCTTCCAAGGCGGCTCCGCCGGCGGCTTCCGCGACTCGCCGCTGGTGCTGGGCGGCAAGGCGCCAAACACGATGGCGGGGACCTGGCAGGTCAAGTGCGGCCGCCTCACGCTGGCCAAGGAGCCGGGCGTCGACGCCGCCGGTGGCAGCATCATCGTCGGCGGCCAAGGCGACAACGACTGCCTCTACTGGGCCAACAGCGACCAGCTTAACGACGTGGCGAGCGTGGAGCTGCTCGACTCGCCCAAAGGCGGGGCGACCCTCAACCTCAACGGCTGCAGCGAAACATTCGTCAGCCTCAAGATGGCCCCGCACACGAAGATCGTGAGCGACGATGCGAAGGCCGGCGGCGTCCTGACCGTCGGTGCGCTGACCATCGACGGCAAGCGTATTCCAAAAGGCGCGTACACGTCGGCTGAGCCTTGGATTACGGGCAGCGGCTTTGTGGTGGTGGGCGCTGTGAAATCGATCAGCGCCGCCGGCGTGATCGACAACGCCAACGCCGTCATCGGCGCAGGCAACATCGCCGTGCTGACCAACGCGACGACCTTTGGGCCGGCCACCGGCACCTGCGGCATCCCGGTCAGGACAGGCAATTTCAACATGACGTTCTGTGCCGCAGGCGACAAGCCCGTCGCCTACAGCGGCTTCATCACAGGCAGCGGCAGCGTGACGTTTAACGCCGCATCCGGCGGCCAGCCCGCCGCGCGCCGCCACCCGCTGGAAATCGCAGGCCCTGCGGCCAACACCTACAGCGGCGCCACGGTTTTGTCCTGCGGCGTTCTGAAACTCAACAAGCCCGCAGGCGTGACAGCCATCCCCGGCGACCTGTCCGTGGGCGGCAGCGACAAAGCCAACGCCGGCGACGCGGTGCTCCTGGCCGGCGACGGCCAGATCGCGCCCTCCGCCACGGTCACGCTCAACGGCAAAGCCCAGCCGTGCTTCCTGGATCTCGCGGGCCACAAGACCGACTTGGCCAAGGTGGTTATTGATGGCCAGGCCAAAATCCGCACCGGGGCCGGCGGGCTGCTGACCGTCAAGCAACTCATC
>CAZXVN010000069.1:0-6875 GCA_964643945.1 uncultured Lentisphaeraceae bacterium
CCGGAAACTGAAAACTCGATGATTGAGCAGCAACTCGAATTCCGTTATGCAGACGATGTGATTTTATGGATGTTGCAAAACTAACGATTTGCGAGGCCGCGGCGGGGTTGAAAAAAAAGACCTTTTCAGCAGTTGAACTGACACATGAAGTGCTGGAGGCGATTGCAAAGAAGGACGCGGACCTCAACGCTTATCTGAGCGTGGACGCCGAAGGTGCGTTGCGGCAGGCGGCTGAGGCGGATGTCGCACGGGCGGCGGGGAAGGACGGCGACTTGCTTGGCGTGCCGGTCGCGATCAAGGATTTGATCAACGTGGCGGGCCAGCCGTGTACCTGCGCCTCCAAACAACTTCTGGGGTATGTCTCGCCCTATGACGCCACGGTCTCGGCCAGATTGCGCCAGGCCGGTGTGGTTTTTGTGGGCCGCACCAACATGGATGAGTTTGCGATGGGTTCGTCGACCGAGGGGTCGGCGTTCAAAGTTACTCGAAACCCGCACGACCGGACGCGCGTGCCGGGCGGATCGAGCGGCGGCTCGGCGGCGGCGGTCGCAGGCGGCGAGGCGATCGCGGCGCTGGGGACCGACACGGGCGGGTCGATCCGTCAGCCGGCCTCGTTCTGCGGGTGTGTGGGGCTCAAGCCTTCGTACGGGCGCGTGTCGCGGTACGGGGTGACGGCGTATGCCTCGTCGCTGGACCAGGTGGGGCCGATCACCAAGACCGTGGAGGACGCGGCGGTGTTGTTGCAGGCGTTGGCCGGCTGCGATTCGCACGACGGCACCACGCTGAATGTGCCGGTGCCGGATTACCGCGGGGCGTTGTACGGAGGACTCAAAGGTCTGAAGATCGGGCTGCCCAGGGAATATTATATCGACGGCACTGACCCCGAGGTGATGGCGTGCGTGCGGCAGGCGGTGGACGCGTGCGCGGCGTGTGGCGCGGAGATCGTGGAGGTGAGCCTGCCGCACACCGAGTATGCGATCGCGGTCTACTACATCGTGGCCACGGCCGAGGCTTCGGCGAATCTGGCGCGGTTTGACGGCGTACGCTACGGACATCGGGCGGCCCATCCCGCATCGGTGTTCGAGCTGTATGCAAAAAGCCGGGCGGAAGGGTTTGGCACCGAGGTCAAGCGCCGCATCATTCTGGGCACCTATGTGTTGAGCAGCGGCTATTACGACGCCTACTACGGCCGCGCCCAGAAAGTGCGCACGCTGGTGCGTCAAGACTACACGGAAGCGTTCAAGCGCTGTGATGTGTTGCTGACGCCCGTCGCGCCCACGGCCGCGTACCGGATGGGCGAGGCGTGCGACGACCCGCTCAAGATGTATCTGGGCGATATCTTCACAGTGCCCGCGAACTTGGCCGGCATCTGCGGCATCTCCGTGCCGTGCGGAGCGACGGCGGCAGGGTTGCCGGTGGGATTGCAGGTGTTAGGTCCCGCGTTTGGCGAGGGAATGATCCTGCGTGCGGCTTATGCGTATGAGCAGGAGGTGCGGGCATGAGCACGTATCTGACGACCATCGGCCTCGAGACGCATGTCCAGCTCAAGACCCGCACCAAGATGTTCTGCGGATGCAGCACAACTGTGGTCGAGCGCGAGCCCAACACCAATGTGTGTCCGGTGTGTCTCGGCTATCCCGGCGCGATGCCGGTGATGAACCGCGAGGCGGTCAAACTCACGGTCATGTCCGGGCTGATGCTGGGGTGTGAGATCAACCGGTCCAGCACGTTCGACCGCAAGAATTACTTCTATCCGGACATGTCGAAGGACTACCAGATTTCGCAGCAGGCCCACCCGCTCTGCCTGGGCGGCGGGGTGACGATCCAGACGCAGGCGGGGCCGAAGCGCATCCGCATCAACCACATCCATCTGGAAGAAGACGCGGCCAAGATCAACCACTATGCGCGGTTCAGCGGTGTGGACTTCAACCGGTGCGGAACGCCGCTGATGGAGATCGTCTCCGAGCCGGACCTGTCTTCGCCGGATGAGGCGATGGCCTATCTGTTGGCATTAAAGCAGATTCTGGTTTATGCCGGCGTGAGCGATTGCAATCTGGAAGAGGGCAACTTGCGTGCGGACGTGAACATCAGCGTGCGTCCAGAGGGGCAGGAGGCGCTCGGCACGCGGGCAGAAATCAAGAACATGAACACCTTCAAGGGAATTTCGGCGGCGCTGGAGTACGAGATCGCGCGGCAGCTCGCGACGGTGGCGCATGGCGGTGTGATTGTGCAGGAGACGCGGCGCTGGGATCCTGACTTGGGCGAGACGCAATCGATGCGCAGCAAGGAGAACGCGCACGACTACCGCTATATGCCGGAGCCGGATCTGGTTCCGGTGGTTTTAGATCCTGCGCAGATCGAAGCGTGGCGGGCGTTGTTGCCCGAGTTGCCTTCGGCGCGGCGCGAGCGGATGATGGCGGAGTATGGCATCCCCGAGTACGACGCGGGCGTTTTGGCCGACGCCAAGGAGAACGCCGATTTCTTCGAGGCGTCCGCGCGGTTGTGCGGACAAGGCAAGACGGTGTCCAACTGGTTCATGACCGAGATCATGTGCTTGCTGTCGGAGACGGGCAAGACCATCACGCAGTGCGCGCTGACACCGGCGGCGCTGGCCGAGCTGGTCGGGCTGGTCGACCAACGCAAGATCAACGGGCCGACCGCCAAGGAGCTGCTGCCCGAGCTGTTTAAAGAGGGGGGAATGCCCGGTGCGTTAGTTGAGTTGCGCGGGTTGGGTCAGGTGAGCGACACGGGGGCGCTGGAGGGGTTTGTGGCGCAGGTGATCACGGAGAACGCCAAGTCAGTTGAGGATTACAAGGCCGGCAAAAAGGCGGTTGCCGGGTTTCTGGTGGGTCAGGTGATGAAGCTGAGTCAAGGCAAAGCTGATCCGCAGCGGGTAGGCAAACTGGTGGCGGCGAAGTTGGCAGAACTGGCTTAACGTGGGCAACGGTACGTTTTAGAGGAGAACCATTGTGACATCCAACGACGATTATGTCTTGCAGCTCTTGCAGGAACAGGGTTATGTGTCGCCCGAGCAGGTCGAGACGGTGATGAGCTCGATCAAGCAGGAGGGCGAGACCACGCTGGACATCCTGATTCAGACCGGTGTCGTGACGGAAGACATGGTGCTGGCGATGATTGCCACTCAGTTCGGCATGGAGTACATTCACGTCAATGCGGCTAACATCGCCCCGTCGGTTCAAGCGTTGATCCCTGCCGACGTGGCACGAAAGTACGGTGTGGTGCCGATTTCCCACGCGGAAGCTTTGCTGACCGTGGCGTTGAGCGACCCCATGGGGTATGACACGGTGGACAGCCTTCGTTACGTTCTCAAGATGAACGTCGACGCGGTGGTGGCACCGCAAGCTGAGGTCAAGGCGGCGATTAACAAGCTGTATCCCGAAGCGTTCGAGAATGTTTACGGCGCGTTGCTCGATGCGGATATTGACGTTGCGGAGAAGGCGAAGGGCGATGCCGGATCGGAGGTGACCGACTCGGACGCGCCGGTCATCCGCCTCGTGAGCATGGTCATTCTGGAGGCCTGTAAGATGTATGCGTCCGACATTCATCTTGAGCCGATGGAGCGGCACTTCCGCGTGCGATATCGCATCGACGGCGTGCTGCGGCAGATGGACAGCCCCCCCAAACGGTTGCAGGCCGCGATTCTCAGCCGCGTCAAGATCATGTCCAACATGAAGATCTCTGAAAAGCGGATTCCGCAAGACGGGCGCATTCAGGTTAAAATGCAGGGGCGCGACCTCGACCTGCGCGTGTCGTCGGTGCCGACCAACCACGGCGAAAGCATCGTGATGCGTATCTTGGATAAGCAGAACCTCGCGCTGGGTCTGCCGCAGCTCGGCTTTCTTTCGGACGACCAGAATAAGTTTGAGCGCCTGATTAAGTTGCCCGACGGCGTGTTGCTGGTGACGGGTCCGACGGGTTCCGGCAAGACGACGACCTTGTATGCCTGTCTGGGGCAGATCAACCTTCCTGACCGCAAGATTATCACGGTGGAAGACCCGGTCGAATATCAGATGTCCGGTATTAATCAGGTGCAGGTGAACAGAGACGTCGGGCTCGACTTCACGGCTGCGCTCCGTTCGATTCTGCGTCAGGCGCCGAACATCGTGATGATCGGTGAAATTCGCGACTACGAGACGGCCGACATCGCGATGGAAGCCGCACTCACCGGCCACTTGGTGTTCAGCACGCTGCACACCAACGACGCGCCCAGCGCGGTGACCCGTCTGCTGGATATCGGGGTGAAGCCTTTTCTGGTGGCCTCGGCGGTGCGGGCGGCTATGGCGCAGCGGCTGGTGCGTGCGATTTGCGACAAGTGTCGCGAGGAGTATAAGCCGACCGAACGTGAACTGAAGATGCTGGGTGCGATTTCGAAAAACGTGACGAATGTGAAGATGTACAAAGGCAAGGGCTGTCCGATATGCAGCCAGTCCGGGTACAAGGGGCGCAAAGGCATTTTTGAGATTTTCCCGGTTGATGACACGATTCAACGTTTGATTTTCGACCAGTCGCCGGCGACCGTGTTGCGTGCCCGGTCGCGCGAGATGGGGATGCGGACGTTACGGGAAGACGGTTTGTTAAAAGTCGCCTCGGGCATGACCTCGCTTGAAGAAGTTTTAAAAGCAACGATGGGAGACGCCGATTAATGAGCACCGAAATCAACATGACGGATTTGTTGCAGGCAACCGTTGACGAAGGGGCCTCCGATTTGCATATTCGCGTGGGCGTGCCGCCGATGCTGCGTATTCACGGCCATTTGACGCCGCTGGACAGTCCTGTTTTGACGGCGGAGGATACGGAGGCGTTGGCGCGTGCGATCTCGGCTGTCGACAAGTTGCAGGAGGTCGAACGGTGCGGCGGTTGCGATTTCGCGCTGCCGTTCTGCGATCTCGCGCGTTTCCGTGTCAGCGTGTTTAAGGAGCGTGACCGTTTCGGCATCGTGTTGCGCCAGATTCCGAACAAGTTGCTGACATTGGAGCAGATCGGCCTGCCGGAACAGGTCAAAGAACTGCTTTTCAGGCCGCGCGGCCTGATTCTGGTGACCGGCCCGACGGGCTCTGGCAAAACGACGACGTTGGCCAGCATGATCGACATCATCAACCAAGAGCGTGATGTACATATCATTACGGTGGAAGACCCGATCGAATATTACCACCAGCACAAGAAATCGATCTTGACCCAACGTGAGGTCGGACATGACGTGTCGTCGTTTGCCGAGGCCATCCGCCGCGGGTTGCGTCAAGACCCGGACGTGATTCTGGTCGGTGAAATGCGCGATTTGGAAACCATGCAGGCGGCGATCACGGCGGCGGAAACGGGCCACTTGGTTTTTGCGACGTTGCACACCACCGGCGCCTCAGCGACCGTCGACCGTATTGTCGACGCCTTCCCGACCGATCAGCAGGAGCAGGTGCGTACGCAGCTCTCCGTGGGGTTGGTGGCGGTGATCTCGCAATTGCTGCTGTCCCGCGTGGACCGGCCGGGACGTGTGGCGGCTTTTGAAGTCATGATTTCCACGCCCGCGATCCGTTCGCGGATCCGCGACAACAAGACGTTCCAAATCACTTCCGATATTCAGACGGGCGCAAAATACGGCATGAAGGCGCTCGATTCCCATCTGTTGGAATTGTATCTGGGCGGCTTGATCGCGTATGACGATTTAGTGACCAAGTCGCAGGATCCAGACACGCTGGTTCAAAAGTTGAAAGATGAGCTGCAGGCAAGGAGGTAGGTGATGGCCGAGACGTTGGCACCGATTGCGCCCGTGTATGACCCCCTGATTGATTTGGTGGTCAGCAACGGGATTATCGACCAGCAGCAGGTGGACGATTTGCGCGAAGAGCATAGGAATACCGGCAAGCCTGTCCGCAAGCTGATGATCGACATGGGGTATTTGAGTGAGGAAGACCTTCTGAGCATGATGGCGGCTTATCAGGGGTGCGAGGTGATCGACCTGTCTGTCGTGCTGCCCGATACGGAAGTGCTCCCCTTTGTTCCTGCGAGCGTGGCACGTATGTACAACGTGCTGCCCGTCTACGCCTCTGCCGGGGCGATTACGCTGGCGACGAGTGATCTGATCGATCCGCATGTCATGGACGAACTGATGTTCGTGCTGACGCGTGACGTGCAATTCGTTCTGGCTCGCGAAAATGATGTGCGGAGACTTGTAGCCGAGTATTATGGAGATGAGAGCGCTACGGTTACGGACATGCTGAACAGCCTGGAGTCGGATTTGGCGCTGGACGCGTCGCTGAACGTTGACGATAGCGTGGACGCCAAGAGTCTGGAGTCGGCGGCCGCAGCAGCCCCCGTGATCCGGTTTGTGAATCTGGTGTTGTATCAGGCAGTGACAGACCGGGCGTCGGACATCCATTTTGAGCCGTTTGAAAAGGAGTTTAAGATCCGTTACCGGGTGGACGGCTCGCTCTACGAGATGTCGCCGCCGCCCCGGCGACTGGCGCTGCCGATCATTTCGCGGATCAAGGTCATGTCCGGCCTCAACATTGCCGAGCGGCGTATTCCGCAGGACGGGCGCATCTCGCTGACGGTGGCGGGGCACTCGGTGGACTTGCGTGTCTCGTGCCTGCCGACCGTGCATGGCGAAAGCGTGGTGCTCCGTGTGTTGGACCGCAGTGTCGTGTCGCTCGATCTCGAGAACGTCGGTTTGCCCGAAGACGTTTATGAAGACGTGACGATGGATATCGAGAAGCCTAACGGGATTTTCATTGTCACGGGGCCCACGGGCTCTGGCAAGACAACCACGCTCTATTCCTGTTTGCAGCGCATCAATACGGTTGACCAGAAACTGCTGACCGCTGAAGAGCCTGTCGAATACGACATCGAGATCGGAAGAGCAC
>CAZXVN010000070.1:0-6275 GCA_964643945.1 uncultured Lentisphaeraceae bacterium
GAACGCCAGCCCGTGTGCCGGGCTGGCGTACGTGCGGTCAGATCTTCCAGGGCGCGCGCATTTTTTTGGTCATCAGCTTGCTGGCTTCGGCGTCGCCGACGATGACCTGCTTGGCTGCATCCCACTTCAGCTTGCGGCCAACCACCGAGGCGATGTAGCCGAGATGGCCGGGGGTCTGCGAGCGGTGCGCGATCTCCACCGGGGTGAGCGTGCGCTTGCGCGACTTGATGGAATCGATGAATTCCCTCTGGTGGCCCGGGCTCTTGTAGAGGGCGATCTCAAGGTCGCCCTTCTTCTCGCGGTCCTGGATGTCGCGGATCCACTGCTTGTCGGACGCCTCGATGGTGCCGCGGTCAACCCGGACCCACCCGTTGGGGCCGATCCATTTGGCGCCGCCCTGGATCTCGCCGTAGCCGCCGGCGATGACAACCTCAACATTGTTGGGGTATTTGCATTCGACGCGGTACTTGGTGGCGGTGTTCCAGACGTCGTCCTTGGGGGGAAACTCGGCTGTGGCCGACACCTCGAGCGGGCCGACCGCGTCATCCGGGCCGCACCCGAACTTCGGGTTGGCGAGGCCCCAGTGCGCGATGTCGCAATGGTGGCCGATCCAATCCATGAGCTGGCCGCCGCCGTAGTTGTAGTTCCAGCGCCAGTTTTTATTGAACCGGCAGGGATTGAAGGGCATCATTTGCGCGGGCCCGGTCCAGAAATCATAGTCCACGTAAGCGGGTGCCGTGCCGTTCGGCTTGTCCTTGCCGGAGCCGTCGAAATCGGCGTGGCCCGAAGGCAGGCCGACCTCGACGCGCGTGACCTTGCCGATATAACCGTTTTGGATCAGTTCGGCGGCCCAGCGGAACTCCCCGTTGCTGCGCTGCCACGACCCGGTTTGCCAGATGCGCTTGTTTTTCTGCACGGCGCTGACCATGGCGATGCCTTCAGCCAGAGTGTGGGAAAGGGGCTTCTCACAGAAGATGTCCTTGCCCGCGTTGGCGGCGGCGATTGCGGGGATGGAGTGCCAGTGGTCGGGGGTAGAAATGCAGACGGCGTCGATGTCTTTGCGGGCCAGCAGCTCGCGGAAATCCTTGTAGCCTTTGCAGTCTTGGTTCTGGTAACGCCCGTTGACATTGTTGACGGCGTCTTTGAGGTGATTCTCGTTCACATCGCAAATGGCCACCACCCGGCAGTCATCCAGGCCAAGGAATGCGCCGAGATTGCCGCCGCCCTGCCAGCCGACACCGATGCTGCCCAAGGTGATTTTCTTCGAGGGAGCATCCGCGCCGAGCAGGCGGCCCGGAAGGATGAAGGGTGCGGCCGACGAGGCGGCCAAGAGTTTCAGCATGCTGCGACGACTGGTACTAGGTGTGGTATTCATAGTGTTGAGCTCGGTTAGTGATGTTAATGGGGCCCCTGGCCTCATGTTGATAATGTGTGCAAGTGTAATTAGGACCCTTCGCCGGGTCAAGAGTAAACCTAGGAATTGAATCATTTGCCGATTTTGTCGACCGCCGCCGCGCCGGTGGGGTCGCTGAACACCTCGCCCGTGGTGTCGTTGTAGGCCTCGAACTCGCTGATGCAGGGAGCGCCGCCGCTGGTCTGCAGGATCATCAGGCGTACCTTCGGCGTGACCCGGCTCACGGACGGCGCGATGAAGTCCGGGCCGATCGTCCGGCCGTTGAAACAGCCCGCCCAGCGCGAGGCCTTGTCATCCCAACACTCGATGACATAGCGGGTGACGCCGGAGCCGGCCGCCTCTTTGAGCCTGAATTCATTGACCGCGGCCGGCTTGCCGAAATCGAGCTGGAGCCACTGGTTTGTGGCGCCGGCCGCCTTCCAGAAGGTCTCCGCGCTGCCGTCAACGCCCTTGGCCGCCGTGTTCATGGCCGCGGCCGAAGAGGCGGTCGCGGCGGCCTTGCGCGCGAGGTTGGGCGTGCTGCAGGCCTGGCCGAGGTTCTTCACCACGCAGTTGATGAATTTCGATTTCTTGTCTTTCTCGGGATCCATCACCTTCATGAGGGTCTCCCCTGGCGAGAGATAGAAGCGGCACTTGTTCCAGGTCACCTCGTTCCAGTCTGTGGTGTTGACGATCTCGCAGCGGGGCAAGCCTCGCGGGCGCTTGGACTTGCCGTTCAAAACGCAGTTCTCCATGAGGATCTGCTTCTCGGGCTCGGGGCCGGAGGCGTAGCAGCACAACAGGAAGCCCGGCCCGTCGGTGTCGTGGAACAGGCAGTTGCGCATGGTCATGCGGTCGCAGTTGCTCTCGAAGTCGAACGCCTCGCCGTCGCCGCTGCCCTGCCCGATGTCGATGAAGCCCCATTCGCTGTCTTCGAAGACCCAGTCCTTGCAGCGCGCGAACATCGCCCCGGCCACGCCGTTGAAGGCGCGGAAGCCCCGGCCGACATCATGCGTGACACAGTTGCGGACCGCCCCTCCTGCAACCCCGCGGATCCCCAGTTGCCACTGATACCCCTCTTCGAACAGGCAGCCTTCAAAAGTCAGGTTGCCGAAGTTGTAGATGTTGCCCGCGGCCTTGTTGAAGTTGTCCGGGCTGTTGGTCCAGAAGCCTGAGGCCAGCCTGCGGAACACGCAGTTCTTGACTGTGATGTCACTCAGCACGATCTTGTTGTGGCACTCGTGCGAGAAAAAGCAGATGCCCAGGCCGATCTTGCGCTTGGGATAATCCTCGTAATGCTGGTAGAGCAGCGAGTCATGGAAATAACACTCCTCGATCCGGATGCCTTTCTTGGCCGGGCAGCCGTCGGAGTACTCCCCGTAGATGCCCGTCATGCAGCGGGCGAACTCGAGCCCGACGATGGCGAAGCCCTCCTGGTCGGAGAGGTGGATGCCGAACAGGTCCTTCTTATCGTCCTCACGGTCGATCACCGGCTTCGGGCCTTTGCCGTACGCGCCGATGACGATAGGGCTGGCGGCGGTGCCGCTGCCCTGAGGATGCAGTTCCTCGTTCCATGTGTCCCCGCACTTCAGCAGAAGGCGGTCGCCGGCCACGTAGTTGGTCGATGCGCGCGCCAGCGTCTTCCACGGCCCGCCGGCTCCCGCCGGCTTCTCGGCCTTCCCGTTCCAAGCGTCGTTTCCTGAAGACTGGCTGATATAATAGGTCGCGGCCTTTGCCGATGTCGTGCCGACAGCCAACAGAACCGCAGCGGCCCACGACCCCATCTTTACGCTTGTCCTGCTTTTCATTTCGTATGCCCCCTGTCGATAACTGAATGCCTTGTATTGTGTCAACGTATAGCCGCCGCGTCGGCGGCGAGCGCGAGGATCATCCAGGCCGAATGCGGGATCCACTGCTCGCTCCAGCGCCAGCTCCAGTCCGCCCGCCGGCCGTACGGCGGCGGCAGGAAGGCGATTTCCCGCTCGTCCTCCACGCCCGAGGTGATGCCGTTGCAGATGCCGCCCGGGGGGTTGGGCGCACCGGCCTCGTAATCCCCCGGGTTGTTGCGTCCCTTGCCCTGCAGCATGCACATGTCGTAGGGGTTCAGCCCGAGGATCCAGTTGACCTGGCTCCCGGCATACGTCCTCAATTCAGAAGCCAGCTCCGGCGGGGCGGAGGTGCTTCCCAGCAGCGCCGCCGCGGACAGGGAGGCCAGCCGCGCGTTCTCGCCCGCCCACCAGTAGCCGGTCTCGTTGCGGTGAGGCATAAAGAACGCGCCGCGCTTGCCGTCGGGATCCTTGATGTACTGGCGGGCGTAGCCGAAGGGATTGGCCACCTCCTTCGTGATCGCCAGCTCGAACCGGAGCGACTCCGTCACCGCCTTGCCTATGACCGCCTTACGGTCGGCATCGCTCTCGACCTGTAGGTATCGGCACAGCGCCACCACCGGCAGACCGGCGTCGACCGCATGAAAGAACGGCCGTGTGCCGTCCTCGTCCGCACGCCACCAGCCTGCATAGCGGTCGTCCTTAGAAATGCGCTTCGACAGCGACTCCGCGCGTGTCCGGGCAGACTCAAGGTAAGCCGCGTTTGTGGTGGCGCTGTAAAGTTCCGCGGCGGCAAGCAGCCCACAATAGTCGTCGATGATGTTTTCCTTGTGGTCGTCCACGTACTCCAGATTGTGCGCGGTCAGGTGCTGAAAGCCTTTCTCCGCCGCCGCGAGGTACTGGGCCGGCGTGTAATCACCGCTCTTCTTGAGCATGCTGGCGCGGGCCAGCGCCGCAATGGCCATGCCCCCGCCCTCGCGGATACCCGCCTGGGTCTCTCCGTGCTTGGCATGACTCAACCCCTTGTAACCGCAGATTTCGCGCCGGGCCGGATCCTGTGAGCAACTGTCATGGACCGACGTATAGAAATAGCCGCTGGCGTCCTGCATGCGCATCAGGAAGTCCGCGCCGTGCAGCGCCTCCTCCCGCAGCAGGGGAATGACCGCCCGCAGGCGCTGACTCTTCTGCGTCCGCAGCAGGTCGGCGGCCTGCAGGAAACACCAGACCGCCATCGGCGCCTGCTGCGGATTCATGTAGATGGCTTCACTCAGGTGGCTCAGGTATTTCGATACGTCGCCCGAAGCGTCGTACCAGCCGCCATGCACATCCACGCGCGGGCGCTGGGGCTCGCCAAAGAAGGGCAGGGAGCGGTCGGCCTTGTCGTACGCGCCGCTACAGCGCTGGATGCGGAAGTAGTAGACCAGGCCGGAAAGGCAAGCCTCGGGCAACAGCCGCTCGCCGAGCACGAAGCTCTCCGAGCGCACGCCGCCCGCCTGAATATAATACTTGCCGGGCCGGACCAGCGCCGTGAAATCGCCTTGATGGAAGAACCGGCCTTTCCAGCCGTCCACCGTGCCGACCTTCTGCAGCGGCCCCTCGAAGGCGACGCGCCCCTCGCTGTCGAAGACCTGGAACTTCTCCAGCGCGGCCTCCTCCGCGCTCTGCACCACCAGCCGCTTGCTGTCCCGCACGTCGTAACCCAGATGGTTGACGAGGATCTCGAAGGCCGCGGCCTCAGCTTGCGGGCCGAAACCGCACGTCAGCCCCAGCAGAGTCACAAGTAACGTTCTGTTCATCGTCATCTACTTTCATTTTGGACATGATATTGTACATGATTGTGGAGTGTCAAGGAGTTCTTGGGCACCCTCAACCACCCTCAACCCAGCACCTTCAACCTATACACGGCATCTGTTTATCTGTTTATCGTTGCAATCTCCTTTGGCCAGTGTCAAAATGAAAACGACATGAAAGTTGTGAGATGAGTGGGCAGAACATCCACCACACTAGCCGCATGAAAGCGAGGCCTGCATGAAATTGCTTTGGGTTGCATTCCTGTCCGCCGCGTCCGCCGCTCACGGCGCGTCCGAACTCGTCTCTCTCAACGACGGCGCGAAACTCGTCGCGAGATACGAAACGAACGCGGCGCCGATGAAGCCCTACATGATGGAACTGTTCTCGCCGTCCGGCGTGCAGGTCACCGTCGATTCGCCGCCCGATCATTTCCACCACCACGGGCTGATGTTCGCCATCGGCGCGGGCGACGTGGACTTCTGGTCTGAAAAGCCGTTCGAAAAATTCGGGAAACAACTTCCGCGTGCGGGCGAAACGAAGATCTTTACGAATGGCCTGACGCAGAAATTGGACTGGATCGCGCCAAACGGAACGCCGCTGCTTGCTGAATCGCGCGGTGTCCGGCTTCAGGCGGCCCTGCCGGGCGGACCGAATATTTTGACGTGGTTTTCCGTTTTGGCGCCGTCGGGCAATGCAGCGGCGCACTTGTGGGGCAGCCACTATTTTGGCCTCGGCATACGCTTTCCTGCCGACATGGACGCGAAGGCGACGTTCATAACCCCGGAGGGAACCTCTGCGGGGCGCGTCGTCCGAAGTGACGAGACGTTACGTGCCGCGGCGTGGTGCGCGGCGAGCGGAACAATCGGCGGCAAGCCTGTGACGATCGCGATGTGGGACGGCCCGCAGAATCCGCGGCGCGCCGTCTGGTTCACGATGACGAAACCGTTTTCGTATTTGTCGGCAACGCTGAATCTCGAAGCCGAACCGCTCGATCTGAAATCCGGCGACAAGCTCGTGCTGCGTTACGGCGTCGCGGTGTTCGACGGGGTCGCCGATGCGGCGCAAATCGAAAAGGCCCGTGCGACGTGGCTCGCAGCCGAAGGACAATCGCAAACGGAGAATTAAAAATGAGTGCGCCAAGAAGCGTGTAACAGGCAGTCGGTTAAAGTCCGACACGGCCAAAGCCTAACCAGCAGGCCGTTACCGAATGTGCATCCGTGGAGGTAACGAGACGGATGAAGCCACAGGAGAGGAGACACCAGACC
>CAZXVN010000071.1:0-9341 GCA_964643945.1 uncultured Lentisphaeraceae bacterium
CGTCATCGCGATGTTCATGCCCATGATCCAGATCATCGGCACCCTCGGGGCACAGACGTAATAGAACGAGGTGGTTTATGAAGACACGATCTGAGCAAAAAGCGCGCGCGGCCTTCACGCTCATCGAGCTGATGGTGGTGATCGCGATCATCGGGATTATGATGGCGGGCGTGTTCAGGCTGCTGGCGATGGTGGGCGAGAACAACCGCAAGGCCCTGACCATCGCGCGCCTGCAGCGGCTGCAGGGCGCGCTCTCCGGATTTTATGCCGAGTACGGCACCTATCCGCCGGTCGTCCAGCACGGTTCGCCTGATCCGGGCATCGGGATGAACGCCGACAACGGGAAGGAAGAGCCCGTCGGCTCGCTGAACGCCGGCAGCGCCAGCCGCGCGGCGGGCTGCCAGCCCATGGGCTTCGAGTTTCCCAACCGCCGCTCGCTGAACGAGTACATCAACATCCGCTTCAAGCCGGAAGGCATCCGCAACGTGAACGAGGTGCTCGGCCCGACGGCCGCGACCTCGCCCTATTCCGACTGGCAGGACGTCAAGATCTTCAAGTTCGGCGTGCTGTCCTATCTGCTGCCCCGCGTGGAAGTGATCGGCGCCGACGGCGGGGACACGCCGGACAGTAATTTTTTTAAGGATACGTGTAAGCAATGGATGAAGAACAACGAGGCGGGCGCGCTGGGTGCGCAGCGCGTGCGCGAGAACCGCGCGGCGTCACGGTGGATGCCGAATTTTGAGAACAGCCTGAACGGCGGCGGCTCGATCCTGGGCATCGACACCACGGCCCCGTATACGGAGGTTCCTTCCTTCGTGGGTGGCGGCGAATACCCGGCCGGCAAGAACGGCCCGAACAAGTATGTGCTGATCGGCATCACGATGGCTGACGGCTGGGGCAGGGAGCTGTATTATTCCTCCGAGCCGCCTTATCAGAGCTACCGGGTCTGGTCGGCCGGCCCCAATGGCGCCACCTTCCCCCCGTGGATCAATTTGGAAGACCTTTCGTCCAAAGACCGCAAGTCGGCCTCCCAATGGGTTGAGGACGACATTGCCCGCTTTGACCGGTAGGTGGAGAAAGTCGGCAGTCGGCAATCGGCAATCGGCAGTAGGAAAGCATGAGCAAGAAAACCCAGCACTCCAGCACTCCAGCACTCCAGCACTCCACTCTCCCCACGCTTCGCCGCGGGTTCACCCTGGTGGAAATGCTGGTGGTGATCGGCATTCTGGGCATTCTCGCCAGCGTGCTGATCGGCGCGCTCTCGCACATGAAAACCGTTGCCCGGCAGTCGCAGGCGCAAACGCAGGTCAACGAGGTGATGACGGCCTTCAACGTGCTCTTGCAGCAGGATCGCGAGTGGCCGGCCGAATTCAAGAACAAAACCGAGCTGGATGCGACGGTGTGCCTGGTGCTCCAAAAGCGGCGAATGCTGGATCTGACGACCTATCAGGTCGACGACGGGGGCAACATCATTTATTCGGGCGACGGGACCACGGCGCAAAAGAATCTGAACAGCCTCGACCGGTACGGCATGCTGGACCCGTGGGGCCGCATCGCGCTGCGCAGGAATCCGAAGATGGCCGAAACCGGGATCGTCGAGGGCGGGCGCAAACTTTCCGACCACCGGATCCAGTTCCGGATGGATCTGAACTATGACGGCTATGTGGATGCGGGCGAGGGCTCGCCGAAAGGCAACAAGGTCCGCACATCGGTGCTGATCTGGTCGCGCGGGCCGGACGGACGGGACGCGACCACGGTGAACGCGCGGTATCCGGGTGACGACCAGTTGAGCTGGAACTACGGCCAGTCGCGCGGCGAGAAGTGACGGAAGAGAGAAGTCAGAAGCCAGAAGCCAGAATAAATGCGGGCAAAAGATCGAGTGCCTTCCAATCATTCTGACTACTGACTACTGAATTCTGTCTACCTGAACAGTTGAGAGTGAAAAACAATGGAAAACGGTAAGAGCAATAAGAAGCCGCGGCGCGGGTTCACCATTCTTGAGCTGCTGGTGGTGATCTCGATCATGGCGGTGCTCGCCACGCTGTCGATCGGCGCGGCGACGAGAGCGATCAAACGGGTCCGCAACAACCGGATCGACAGCACCTGCAAAGCGTTGGAAATGGCGCTGATGAACTACCGTGCGCAAGAGAACAAGTGGCCGGTGACGATGAAACCGTCGGGCAATGATTCAAAGGTTGTGTATCAAGACAAGGAAAACAAGGAGGTCTTCAAGCCCTTGTACAAGACTTCGGGAAGTAGCCGCACGAGCTATTTGGACGCCTCGGCCGTGCTGGCGGACTATCAAGGCCACATCACGCCGCTCCAGAAGGTTCTCAGCAAAGGGATAACGGATGTCCCGCTCGCTTATCCGGATCCGGAAAAGACCAGCCGCATCTGTTATTTCCGCGTTGAGTTTAACCTGCTGACGGATTCGGTCAAGGTTTCCCGGTAGGGCCACAAGGATAGGGATGATGAAAAAAAGGAGCACACACGCGAAGCGCCGGGGGTTCTCGCTGCTGGAGTTGTTGGCGGTGATGTCCATCATGGCGATGCTTTCCGCGCTGGCCGTCACGAGTTATTTCAACGCCGTCCGCGGCATGGCACGCCGGAGCGCGGTCAAGCATCTGGCGAACACGCTGATCCTCGCGCGTCAGCGCGCCTGCATGGAGGGCGCGCGCGTCAGCGTGATGCTCTTCAACGAGGTCATCGGGTATGACACGGCCGGCAAGGCGAAGCTTGCGCCCTCGTACGTGGTCTGCCGGGAGCTGGGGCGCATCTCGTACATCAACCAAGGCGTGCTGGTCGACGAGTTCTCGTCGCTGGACAAGATGTTCGGCACGGCCGTATGGAGTTCCGACTATCTGGGAAGCATCCGGCTGTACAACCTCTCGCAGGGGCGGTGGTCGAATGTGTACCCATCGGTTCAGAGTCCCAAGCCCCCCGACCGGCTGTCCGCCTACCAGAGGAACGCCCAAGGGCAGCAGGTGCTGTGTGACATCCCCGCGTTCGGGTTTGCCATTAACAAGAAAGTCAAGAATCCGAACGATGCCTCCTGGTCCGTAGGCGACTCGTACGGCCTCGAAGTGGTGCCGATCAACTCCCTCCCGCGCGGGTTCGAGTTCGACGATCTCAAGGCCAATATCGACAAAGTGGTGTATGTCATCTTCCAGCCGGACGGTTCGGCCAGCGCCAAAAAAATCAGCATCCGCACGACGTTGCCGCCCGTCGTCAGCAGCAGCGTAACTGTGGAGGGCGACGGAGCCATCATGTATGATGAAAAGTGGAAGTAAGCGTATGAAGAGACAACAGCAACAAGCGGGTTTCTCGCTCATGGAGGTCCTCATGGCGATCGGCATCATGTCGGTCGGCATCCTGAGCATGGTGGTGCTCTATCCGCTGGGGTTGCGCGAGAGCACCATGGGGCAGGCGGACCTCAAGCAGTCCATCGTGGCGGATGACCTCCTGAACCAGGCCGTGGCGGCGGCCTCGCTGACGAATTTTCCGTGGACGGTGTGGAAGAGGGATTTTGTGGATCAAGCGAGGAACGGTACGCCGACGCTGCCGACGTTCATCCTGAACAAGATGCAGCTGCCGACCACCCTGAAACCCACGCAGTACAGGATCTCCTGCTGCCGGGTGCAGGGCGCGTCGGACAAGCTCATGGGGATCGTGGTGCAGTCCACGGATATCGAGAACGTCACGGAATACAACCAGTATTCCAACAACCCGATCTTTTATGCGGAGGTGCTGTTTCAGGGCGATCCGACCAAGTAAGTGTGGAGTGCGGCACTTCAGTGCCGCTTGGGTCCGGCGGACTTCAGTCCGCCGTCCCTGCGGCGCAATGACGAGCGCCGCACGAAAGCGGTGCTCGAGCCCCGCACTCCAGAAACGGGTTCCGGAAAAACGATGAAGACGAACAACAACAGAAAACAGCACTTCCAAAGCGGCTTCTCCATGATCGAGGTGCTGGTCGCCTCAACCATCCTGATCGTGATCGTGATGATGCTCGGGATGCTCTTCCAGCAGACCAGCCTGGCCTGGCGCATCGGGGTCAAGCGGGCGGCCGGCTTTATGCAGGTGCGCGGGGCGATCGGCGCGATCCAGCGCGACGCGACCGCCGCCGTGGATGCGCGCTTCCTGCCCAAGGATTTCTTGGACGGGGACCAGAAATTCACCTTCCCGCTTGCTTTTTATACGCTCACCGGGACAAACCGGGCGTTGATCAAGGTGACCTACAGCAGTTCCGGCACCCGGACAGAGAGTCTGTTGCAGTCCGACGGCACTTGGGGATCGGCCAAGTCTGGCAACGTGAACCCCTCTTCCGGGCGGCTGGGCACAGCCAGCTCGCTGGAACTCAAGCGGGACCGGGCCGACTACGGCGGCGGCGCTTTGGACACCGCTGGCCTGCCGCTGTTCATCACGTTCGAGGCCAGCGTGTCCGCTTCGGGCGCCAATCTGGACATCGGCGCGGCCTCGGCGGGCCCGGACCGGGTATGGGGCACCAAGGACGACATCCGGACCTGGGTGGAGAAGAAGTAGAACATGAAATTTGAAACTGGAAACTGGCAACAAGCAGGCGGAAGCAGGGTCAAACCCGGCAGCCGCTCCACCATGGCCTTCACGCTGATCGAGCTGATGGTGGTTTTCGGCATGCTGGCGATCCTGATGGGCGCGGCGATGACGGGAATCGGGCAGGCCCGCTCTCAGGCGCGCAAGGCGAAGGCCAACGTGGAGCTGCGCGAGCTGATGAACGCCTGGCTTTCGTATGAGGCGGCTTACGACGACTGGCCGGTACAAATGGAAGGCGACGATCTGGTGGCCACGGCGGACAACCTGAAAGAGCTGTTGGGTGATAATCCGGACAAGGCCGTGTACCTCAACGCGCAGACGGCGAGCGGCGCTTTCGTCGATCCCTGGGGAACCCCTTACCATTTCCGGCTCATCACGAAGAGCGATACGAGTACGGATGTGAAAGAGACGTTTACCGCTTCCGTCACCTTCCCCAACCGTCACCGGTATATGAGGTAGAAACATGAACACACATATCCGACGCTTACGCTGCGGTGGCGTCCCCTCTAAAAGCGGAGCGCATGCGGACAGGGCGCACTTGGATTTTTCAGCCGGTATTCCGGCGGCGGGCGCAGCCCGTGAAAAAGCCCGTGCGCCTCGGCCGCATGCCGAAGCGGGCTCGGCTATGCTCATCGTGCTCGGCTTCCTGAGCTTCATGATGATCAGCGCGGTCTCGTTCGCGGTCTATATGCGCATCGAGCGGCAGGCCTCCTCGAACTACCGCCACGCGGTCACCGCGCGCCATCTGCTGAACGCCGGGCTCTACCGCGCGATCGACGACGTCGACGCCGAACTGGGCACGGAACGCAAGTTTCCTGAGTGGCAGGGCCGGGTGTTCGTTTCGGGGCAAGGGAACATCAACACGAACAACAGTCCTGTGACGCGGGTCTTGTCGCTGGAGTCGCTGAGCCTCATCCCGGGGATCTTCGTCAACGATGTGCGCAAGTATGCGCTGAGCGCCAAATGGGGCACGATCAGCATGCCGAGCACGCTGGCGGGCCTCAACAATCAGGTGGGCATCGGCCGCTACGCCTTCGTCTGTGTCAACCTTTCCGACATGCTGGATGTCAACCTCTGCAAGGCCGCGTTCCGCGATGCGACCACCAACCGCGTCAGCATCGGCCACCTGTTCGACACCGGGAAAGCGGCGGCAGACCAAACGGCGTGCGAGAAGTTTGATGAAGAGTACGGAAAAACCGACAGGCACTACGAGTCGCTCGAAGACTTCTATTCGTGCCTGTATCACCGCCGGCAGGACACCGACCCCCAGACCTGCAACACGCGGGGCGTGGACACGCCGTTCGGCAGCGCCTATCACAGTTTCATCAAGGCGCAGAACGACGAGTTCTTCGACTGGGCGTTTAACCATGTTCTGGTCACAGACAGCATCGTCAAACCCGAGCCCCCCAAGGCGAACGTGGTCGGCGTGCCTTGCAATATCCTGAAGGACCAGCCGGTCGCCGCAGGCCTCCTGACGCAGGCGCGGCCGGCGACGATCGCGTTGCAACCGGAGTTCCAGACCGCGCTCGGCAACGCGCTGCCGGGCGGGCTGCCGGGCTCCATGCCGGAATTGACGGCCACGATGATCGCCGATTATCTCGACGAGGACAGCATCCCCAAGCGGCTCAACATGCCTTCGGTCGAACGCGTGCCGATGATCAGCCAGATCCTGGTGCCGGGGTTTTTTGCGCCGACGGTCATTAAGCGGGATGTGACGGTTGGCAGCGGCCCCACGGCGACTACCAAGAGTATCTATTCGGTTCAACTGATCGGTGAACCCACTGCGATGCAGTTAGATGTGGAACTGGTCTGGCCCTTCAAGCCCCAGAAAGACCGTACGCCGCAACCGGGTTTCAAAGTCGAGCTTCAGGCGTATCTTAAGGTGATCAAGCAGCACGCACCGCAGAAGTCGCGGAGTTTTGCTGAGCCACCGACCCCTACCTATGCGCTGCTGACGGGTTCGGTCGCCATCCCCGACTTCTGGAACAAAGACACCTCTGATCCGGTGAACTGTTATAACCACGTCCTCGTTCCGCTCACGGCCAGCGATCCTTCGAAGTTGATCGTCGATATGATCGACAGCGAGGACGGCGTGATTCCCAATTCGGGATTTGTTGAACACCAGAAGTTCAGCGTCGCGCTGGTGGTTTTTGTGCATGTGAAGGCGGGTGCGGACATCGTTGACAGCGCGCCGCAAATGTCGCCCTATCCCGGGTTTTCTGACCCCATCGCGGAATTTATCGCCACCCCGAAGCTATTCTTCCAGACAAAAGAATCGGCACCGGTCGAGAAGACGATGGCGGTTAAACTGCCGATCCCGTACGAGTGGTCGAGCCTCGAGGTTCCTGATCCGCGCTTCAACTACAAGGCCGCGAACTGGGTCAAGAACACGGTGGATGCGAATGCCATTGCGCCCAAGATCAACCCGTCGACGGTCGAGTTGCTTGGCAAAGCGGGGCGCGACAGCGACATCTATATGGCTGTTTCAGATGTAGGCACCTTGCAGTCTCCGGGCGAGCTGGGCTTCATTGTGCGGCCGTTCGCGCTCAATGCGTATGGCATTAAGGATACTGATTTCCGCACGCAGAACACGGCGGCAGAGTCGGAGGACAATGAGGACATGTTCCGAACCATCCGGCTGTACGATCACGGCCAGGCGCATCTGCGGGACAACATCTACGACTATTTCACGGTCAGGAATCCGGACGGCACGGTGCCGGGGGCGCGCGTGAACCCGCTCTCCGATCTGCCGCAGGTGCTTGTCGCCGCAGTGGAAAACACGCCGACGGACTATTATTGGGCAGGCGCGAAACTGGTGGCGGGGGGCGGGCCGCCACCCGCCACGGTGCGGCAATACGTGTTTAACAAGGTTTTGGGGAAACCGTCTTGGGAGGCGTTCACCAATGGCTGGAGCCGATGCATGCTCGCCGCCAAAAATCCCCCCTCGACCTTAAACACGTCGGTGGACACCCACCTTTCGGATGTGTACGGGAGCTGGGACAAGTTCAAGTGGTACTCGGAAGATCAAGCGCGAACAGGCATTTTCGGCGTTGACCTGGGCAGTCCGCTGCACGAGATCGACCGCAAGATGCTCTATTCCTTCTCGCTGGAGTCGATGTCGGACCGGCAGCAGCTTTTCCTCTACGTCGTGCGGGCCGAGGTCACCGTGCCTTTCTTCGGGGGCGCCGCAGGCAGCGGCGTCAAATCGCTGGCCGGCGGCAGGGCGGCCGCACTGGTCTGGCGCGACCCGTATCCGGACCCGAGCCTGGCCGACTACCACCCGCACCGCATCCTCTTCTTCAAACAGATGGATAATTAGGGTGTAATTTTTCCTTGCGTGATCGACAGGTCGCAGGGTATAGTAAGGAAACGATTGGAATATCTTTTTTAACGGAATTTGTGGTGGTTTCCACGCTTCGGAGAAAAATAATGTTTACAAAACTACGGTTTAAACAAACCGCCGTTGCGAGTATGTTTTTCGCAATAGCACTCGCTTTTCAGAGCGCTGCGCGGGCGGCGGATGCGGTTCCAGCGTTGTGGAACGTGTCGCCTATAACCAACGGCGCGTATCGCGAAGCCTTCGATGGCGTGACCTTACCCGCGTGGGCTCAACAAGGAGCCACCACCAACGTGCCAGACGCCACTCAAACGGGCGCGACCGGGCGCACAAACCGTTGGTTTGTCACGAGTCTCAAGGTGATGGAGTTGGACACCGGCAGCGTAGGGATCACGAATACGCTGACGGGCGCCAACACCTATGAAACGGATCCGATTTATGTCGACATGCGCGTCAAGTTCACCGCCATGTCTGAGACGCCTGACCCGGTGCTGACCGACAACGTCAAATTGGCCATCTACCTGTCAGCAGACAACAAGTTGGTGGCGGTGCATGCGACAGGCGTTGAAACGGATGTGACGCCTCGCTCCACGAACACCTGGTATCAGCTCACGGTCAAGATGCGCCCCGGCGGCTTATATTTATATGACGTTCTCATTGATGACGCAGCCGTTTTTACCAACCTGACTCTGAAAGGCGGCGGGACGCCCAACACTCTGGCTGGCGTCGCGTTTAACGGTGCGGGCCGGGTCGACGAGCTGTATGCCAGTCACGGTGATCCGAAAACCGCGACGGTCGGCTCGACCACCCGGTATCCTGTGCCGAGATCGAACAGCGAAGGCGAGCAGGCCACCATCAACACCTGGCTGGACAACAATGACATCAATACTTTGGCCATGACCGAGGATCAGCTCAACACCGCTTATCTGCTGGATGCTCTCGGTGACGCGGGCGGGATCGGAACCTATCTGGCGCCCAACTTCGGCATTCAGTCCTTTGATCTGATCACCACCACCACCCTGCGCGTCACATTCAAGTTGCTGACGGGCGACACGGCCAAGACGGGTACGATCAACGGCAAGATCCAGTTGTATGGCAAAGTGAATGCGGGCGACGGTTGGACGCCCATCGGTGCCCCCGTTGCACCCACCTTCGACAATGGCACGGTGACGCCTGCCGACTACACGGTGAGTGACACCTACCGCTTCTTCCACCCGCAGATCGTCCCCTAATGCGACACGTTCATCGCTGTAACGGGCGATTCCGGTTGACCGTTACGGCGAAGAGGGAAAACAAAATGAGTGCGCCAAGAAGCGTGTAACAGGCAGTCGGTTAAAGTCCGACACGGCCAAAGCCTAACCAGCAGGCCGTTACCGAATGTGCATCCGTGGAGGTAACGAGACGGATGAAGCCACAGGAGAGGAGACACCAGACC
>CAZXVN010000072.1:0-2888 GCA_964643945.1 uncultured Lentisphaeraceae bacterium
CGGCGCAACCGCTCGTTAACGGTTAAGTCGGCATAGGTAAAGGAACGATCCATCTCGCCGACCGCAGCCCCTGCGCTGTTCCGCAAGACACGCGCAGCCTGAATCTTCAAGGGTTTGACGTCTTCTATTTTTACTTTTTCACGGCCATTTTTCAGGTCGATCATGATTTCCTTGTTCACATCACCACGCAGCGAGTTCAGAATTATCGACTGCATTTGAATCACCTGCGTCGCCTCTTCTTGGAGCTGCTTCCCATTTGTCGGCATATTTGAAATATCCGTTGCGAGCAGGCTTTTCACCGACTCGAAATCTGATTGTAGCAGACCGACTGCCAAAGCGTCTGAATATTGATGATCGGCGTCCGGTTGCGCTTTGCTTGTAGCGTTGGTAACCGCTGAACTTGCAGCCACAGTTGCGGCGGGAACCAAGTCGGCCTTTACCGGGGTTGCTGTATCTAACAGGACAAGCGCCGACAAGCACCACGCGCAGCCAATGCGCGTAATCGAGAGTGTCCGACTAAGGTAGGGTTGCATGCGCGACATCCATGTCTGTTTCATGTTATTCCTTTTTGACAGGTGGAGCAGGATTGCAAAACACCGTATGATCAAGAGATTGCACTCATTCCCCTTTTCATGCAATAAAAAAGATCGTGGAATTGTGGGAAGTTCGGGCGTTCAGGCGAAGTTCGCGGGGGCAATAGTGGTATAAAGAGCGTGGGGGATGCGAACAAAAGCGGAGGCGAAAGCCCCAGCTGTTTCGTCTTCACGACAAGCAGCGGCCGGTGATCTCGGCAATGGTTTTTGCGGCAAAATATAAATCCAACTCAGCGCCGCATTCGAGGATCTCGGGCAGGCTGATGTAGCCGAGTTCCGGGCCGTAGCCGAGAGCCTGTCCGTCAGCCGACACGAAAGGCGGTGATCACCGTTCAAGTTGCTGTTCACGGTTTATGACGATGCTAACAAGCTGATATTGAATAACATACTTCCAAACTTGACGGATGTCTCAGCAGGGCAAACGCATCTAATTTCTGAACCATTGCCAATTTTGATTCTTGACGTGATGAAGTCTGATCCCGAGTGGTCGTTTGTCGGCACAACCCCTGTCAGGACGGGGAAAGGGCCCTCCACATGAAATCCGGGCCGGACCCGGGCAAGGCGGCGGCAGTCCCGGATTGTGACCGGGTCCGGTTCATTTGCTGCTCGGGAGGTCAGGACGGGTCGATGCCGAGGACGCCGAGCAGGTAGACGTTGCTCCACCCGGCGTTTTTCACCTTCTGGCGCATGCTCCGCTTGCTTTTTTCCCGCTTCAGGGCGTTGACCGCATGCCGGAGCCCCTCCGTCCAGCGCAGAAAGCATTCAAGGAAGGCTTGGGGATCGATCGCCTGGAACACCCGGCTAAAGGTGTCATGCGTCGGGATCCCGTTGGGCAACTCCAGGAATGTCCGGAACCATTCCTCCTTTGCTTTCCCGAACAGTTCCATGTCGTTGAATCCCTCGCCGCCGGCGAGCGTGGAACAGAAGCCGATGACCAGGATGTCGATCAGGCGGTGGCACCGGGTCCGGTCGATGCGCGGATCCGGCAAGACCCCGAAGCATTCGAGCAGGCTGGCGGGGGCGTTTACTTGAAACGATAATGGGGGTGTTGACATAATGTATAGTAGTCGATATACTTCAGCCCATGAAGTCAACGCAAAAAGCTGTTCTTAACCAAATGGCCGCCATTTCACATATGGAAAGAGGCAAGCTGTGCCCCATGCGGGGCGGGCGCTACTACAATCTCCAGTCTTGGGAAAACGGCAGGAACGTGGTGCGCTACGTCCCCGGGTCCGAGGTACAGTCCATCCGGGAGGCCGTTAAGGGATACCGGAAATTTATGCTGTTGGCGCAGAAATATGCCGACTTGGTCATCCGGGATACACGAAAGGCGGCAAAAACAGCAGTAATTGCCCCAAGAAGAGGCAAAAAAAACAACGAATTTTAGATGCGTTTGCCCTGGATGGTTGACCTTGACTCCGATTATAATATTGGCAATATTGTCATTTGGAACAGGGGATTTTGCCAAGGCAGATTAAGCAACTATAATGTCTATGTTTTGGATGCTGCCTCAAAGGCAGTCGATACAAACCATCAAACCACATGTCCTGATTTGACAACGACAGTGAATGCCGGCGGAGTGACAGGGAGGTACGTGAAAATTCAACTGAACGGAGCAGAGCACTTACATATTGCAGAAGTGCAGGTTTTCCCGGCATCCGTGTCACCGGCCTCTCCAAACCCCGCCACGCGTGGGCCGATAACTAACAACGAAAGGACCAACAAACGGTGCCCGGCTGGGGCAAGGACCTGATGCGGACATCATGAATAAGGTCGAGGGTGATTTGCTTAGGGCTGGCACGATGCTCCTGGGCCGTGACATGGCGCGGCTGGCGGGACCGGCAACCCAGGAATTACAAGGCTCCCGCCTCTGACCTGAAGAATTGGCCGCGCCTTGTTCAAATCGCATGGATGCTTGCTGATGCGCACGCAAATGAGGTTTTGTCTGCCGAATACGTGGTTAAACCAGACGGGTTCGTGATACCCCGGGAAGCCGAAAGGGTTCACGGCATTTCCACCGAGCGGGCGCTGAGAGACGGAGCCTTGCTGCAGTCGGTTCTTGCCGAGTTCGCCACGTGCATCCCGAAAGCGTCGGTGCTGGTCGCCCACAACATTCGATTCGATGAGAAGATCGTGGGCGCTGAGCTTCTGCGCACCGGTCACGCGAATCTGGTGGAGACAAAGAAACGAATCTGCACGATGACCCCAGAACCCCTCGTTGAAAATCCTTTGGGAAGCTAGTGTAGTGTCCCTTAAATAACTAGACAATCGGCCGCAGGGATGGTAAAGTTCGCG